>JAFAKB010000050.1 GCA_019235885.1 Candidatus Eremiobacterota bacterium
ACGCGACGGAACGCCTGCTGCGCGAGATCGTCGAACGCAACGGCTTCGTCCCGGACGACGTCGCCTCGGCGCTCTTCACCGTCACCCCGGACCTCGTCTCGGAGTTCCCGGCGGCGGCCGCGCGGCGGATGGGTTGGACGCTCGTCCCGCTGTTGAACTTCACGGAAATCGGGGTACCGGGGAGGCTGGAGCGCTGTATCCGAGTCCTCGTCCACGTGAACACCGAGCAGTCCCAGGACCGGATCCAGCACGTCTACCTGGAGGGCGCGACGGTCTTGCGGCCCGACCTCACCGGTCGCTAGCGGGCGAGCGACGGCAGGTCGGCGGCACTTCAGCCAGGAGGTGCCGTCGGTCGCTCGGCCCAATCGCCCTCGGTCCGTTTCCGGAACTGACGGTCGTCGGGATACGTTCGTTCCCGTACCCCTGAATCGCCGCAGCGGCGATCGTGCCACGAGGTACCATGGTCCAACGAATCAACCGTTCGCTCGCCGCGGCCGCAGCCGGCGCGTTCGCGTTCGCGGCGCTCCCGCTCGCCGCCGCCGCGCAGACCGGGACGTACTACACCCCGCCCAAGCTGGTGAAGCAGGCGCAGCCGACCTCGCCGATCGCCGGCTCCGGATCGGTCACCGTCCAGGTGTTCGTGAAGAAGAGCGGGCAGATCGGCCAAGTGAAGGTCGAGAAATCGACCAACCACGCCGACGACGCCGTCGCGCTCGAGATCGCGCGCAACTCGACCTACAAGCCGGGGATGCGCGACGCGAAGCCGGTCGACGCGTTCTACACGATGGCCTTGAAGTTCAGCGGGACGACCGTCGTGAACGACACCGGGACCAGCTCGGGCGACCTGATCGCGGCGAACGCGCTGATCCGCGCCGGCAAGTACGCGGAGGCGAAGAGCCAGCTCGACAGCTATCTCGCCGCCCACCCGGGCGACAAGGACGCGAGCGCGCTGCTCGGCGTCGCCGACGCGTTCCAGAACGACAACGCGGGCGCCGCGGCCGCGTTCGACGCCGCCGGGACGATCCCGGACCGCTTCAAGAACGTCGCGGCGAAGGCGTATTCCGACGCCGCCGTCGACGCGCTCAAGGCGAAGAACAACGACCAGGCGATCGCGCTCTCCGACAAGGCCCTGGCCCTGCAGCAGAACGTGAACACGCTCTTCATCCGCGGGACCGCCTACGGCAACGCGCAGCGGTACCCGCAGGCGATCGCCGACCTCGAGAAGGCCAAGGCGTTGGCGACCGCCGGGCACGCGGACGCGCCGACGCTGAACGCGATCGACGCCTCGCTCGCGACTTCGTACGTCTTCGGCGGGCACGTCGACCAGGGCGTCGCGCTCGCGAAGGCGCTCAAGCAGCGCGATCCCTCGAACACGCGCGTCGACGACACGCTGGCGTCGTACTACAACCAGCAGGCCGTCGCCGCGATGCAGGCCGGCAAGAAAGACGAGGCGGTCGCCGACCTCGAGAACGCGGCGCGGGCGGTCCCCTCGCGCGCCCTCGTGCTCTACACGCAGGCGGCGAACGTCCTCGCGCAAGGGACGACGGTCGACTGGAAGCGCGTGAAGGCGGAGGCCGACAAGGCGCTCGCCGTCGACGGGAACGACGCGCGCGCCAACTACGTCGCCGGCATCGCGCTGGCGAACGGCGGCGACCAGAAAGGCGCGCTACCGTACCTGCAAAAGGCGAAGGCGAACGCCGGGTCGGACGCCTCGCTGAACGCCGACATCGACGCGGCGCTCAAGAAGCTCGGACAGAAGTAGTAGGAATGGACGAGGGGAGCGCCAACACCTAGGCCCGCGCCGGGGGGGCGCCCCCGTTCTCCTTCGTATTGCCCGGCGGATGCCGGGACTCTCATACCGCTCGAAGACTCGGAGGCTATACCAGAGCTCGTGGATTTCAAAGGCTTTTTCACCATGATCGAGCAGGGCGGCCCTGCGATGTGGATGCTCCTCATCCTGTCCGTCGCCGCGGTGGCCATCGTCATCGAGCGACTGCTCTTCTTCGCGAGCCAGCACTCCGACTCGAAGGGGCTGCTGCGCTCGATCGGCGCGCGGATCGCCGCCGACGACCTGCCCGGCGCGATCAAGATCTGCCGGCAGAACAAGGGGATGCTCCCCAAGATCCTGGAGTTCGGGCTCCAGCGCGGCGACAAGAACCGCGCCGACATCACCGACGCCCTCTCGATCGCGCTGATGGAGAACCTGAACACGCTGGAGCGGAACCTCGGCGTCATCGGGACGATCGCGGTCATCGCGCCGTTCGTCGGTCTGTTCGGGACCGTGCTCGGCATCATCCGAGCCTTCCAGGACATCGCCCTCAACGGCAACTCGACCCCGGCCGTCGTCGCGGCGGGCGTCTCCGAAGCGCTGATCACGACCGCGGCCGGCCTGTTCGTCGCCGTCGTCGCCGTCATCCTCTTCAACTACTTCAAGACCCGCATCAAGGCGTACAACCAGGAGATGATCGTCGCGGCCAACCAGCTCGCCGAGATGCTCCACTTCCACAACACCGGCGCCGCGATCCCGACCGACCTCTACCAGCCGGGCACGACGACCGTTCCGCAAAAGTAGGGCCGGCTTGAACCTCGTGACCGGAGGGCTCGACTCATGAGCATGATCTCCGCCAAGCAGGACGAGGAAGTGATGGCCGAGATCAACATCACGCCCTTCACCGACGTGCTGCTGGTCCTGCTCATCATCTTCATGATCCTCGCCGCCCTCGTCGCCCCGCCGGGCTTCGAGAAGCAGCTGCCTGACAAGAACGACAACACGCCCCAGCAGCAGCAGAAGAAGACCGACAACATCGAGGTGCTGGTCAACGAGACCGGCAAGATCTACGTCGACGGCAAGCCGTCGGACGAGCAGCATATCTACGCCGACCTGCAAGACGTGCGGGCGCGCCGCGGCAACAAGCACGTCTCGCTGACCGCGGACGTGAAAGCGCCCTACGGCATCATCATCCGGATCCTCGACGCGGCGAAGATCGCCGGCCTGCAAGACGTCGGTTTCGTCACCTCGTAAGAAGTAAGAAGAAGGAAATCCCGCTTCGTGGCCGTCTCCACCGGACAAGGCGAAGAAGATGTGATGTCGACGATCAACATCACGCCGTTCACCGACGTGCTGTTGGTCCTCCTGATCATCTTCATCATCCTCGCCTCGCTCACCAAAGAGCCTAAGCTTCCCGATGCCAAGAACAGGGACAAGGTCCATCCCTCGCAGATCGTGGTGATCGTCGACGACAAGAACCAAGTCCAGATTGGTTCGCACGTCGTGAACGAGATGCAGTCGAAAGAGCAGTTCGCGGAGCTCGTCAAGTCGACGGGAAGCGGCCTGAAGACCGTCATCATCAAGGCGAATCCGAAGGCCAGCTTCGGGACGATTTTGCGCGTGATGGACGCGGCGAAGTCCGCGAACCTGACCACGTTCGGATTGGCGAACCACGTCGAGGGTCAGCCGGAAGGTTCGACGGGGGGCTAGATGGCGACCAACAACGCGCCGCAGTCGCCGGTTCCGCCGGCCGAGCGCGCGAAGAACTTTCTGCTCTACGGATTCGCGATCTCGCTCGTGCTGCACGGGGTGTTCGGGCCGCTGATCAAGCTCAACAACACCCAAGCGCAAGAAGAGGCCCCGCAGAAGGTGACGGTGGTGCGCGTGCCCACCCCGCCGCCGACGCCGCCGCCGACGCCGACGCCGCATCCGACCCTCCCGCCGACGCCGCCGCCGAAGGCGACGCCGCCGCCGCAGCAGACGCCGGCGCCGGTGCAGCCCAAGATCAAGATCAACACGCAGAAGACCGAGTCCAAGTCGAACACCGGTCCGACCGAGAACACCAACAAGTACACGACCGGCAACACGCAAGGCGTCCCGCAGGGGCAGGGCACCTCGGCCCCGTCGACGGCCGCTCCGGCGCCGCCCGCGCCGCCGACCCAGCCGCCGCCCACGCCGAAGCCGACGCCCACGCCGCTCTCGTGCGCGCGCCCGAACGTCCCCGCGACGACGCTGCGCGCGGTCGAGCCGGACACGCCGCCGATGGCGCAGCAGCAGGGCATCTCCGGTCAGGTTCAGGTTATCGTCGCGCTCGATGAGGGAAGCCACATCACCTCGGTTTCGATCGGGAGCTCGCCGTCCGCCGTCCTCAATCAGGCCGCGCTCTCGGCCGCGCGCCAGTCGACGTTCCAGACCGAGATCAAGGACTGCAAGCCGATCGCGGCGCGCTACCTCTTCACCGTCGACTTCACATCGCAATGAGTGGGTTCGGCGCTCTCGACGAGCGCCGAACCCATCGCGTTTGCGGGCTGCGCCCGCAAGCCGCAGACACTTAGCGGTCTAAATGACGCCGAGGTCGCGGAGTTTGTACATCATGTCGATGTAGCCGCGGAGCTGCGCTTCCTGCGCGGCGGTGCGGTCGGTGAACTCGATCCCGGTGCGGTACTTGCCGAGCGCCGGATCGAGGCGGCACCAGCGCACCTCGCCGGTCAGGTGCAGCGTCGGGCGCGGATCGCCGCGCAGCTCCAGCTCAAGCCCGAGCGCCTGTCCCGGCCGCAGCTCGGTCTCGGCGAACATCGCGAGGCCGCCGAGGCCGATGTCGTACGTCTCCGTCCGCTCCGGCTCGAACTCGTCGCCGATCGTGTACGCGACCAGCATCGGTGCGTCGGAAAGCCTGCGGTGCGAGCGTGCATCACCCACACCAGCGCCTTCCGCGCGAGCGGGAAAGCCTCCCCCGCGTGCGAACGCACGCGGACGTGACGTTCGTGCAAGCGATGGTGCTCGCGGTGCTGCAGGGCGTCAGCGAACTCTTTCCGGTCAGCAGCCTCGGGCACACCGTGCTCCTGCCCGCGCTGCTGCGCTGGCACATCGACGAGGGTTCCGAATCGTTCCTCGCCTTCGTCGTCGTCCTGCACCTCGGCACGGCGCTGGCGCTGATCGTGTTCTACCGCGAGGACTGGGTGCGCATCGTGCGCGCGCTCGTCACGACGATCGTGCGCGGGAAGATCACCGACGACCGCGACGAGCGGACCGCGTGGCTGCTCGTCGTCGCGACGATCCCGGTCGGCGTCCTCGGCGTGCTGCTGCAGTCGCCGGTGAAGCAGCTGTTCGCCTCGCCGCTGCCGGTCTCGGCGTTCCTCTTCTTCAACGGGTTCGTGATGCTGCTGGGAGAGTGGTTGCGGCGCCGGCAGCATGCGCGCGCCGGGCATCCCTACAAACGGCTCGAGGGTCTGGCGTTTAGGGACGGCGTGTTCGTCGGGTTCGCGCAGGCGCTGGCGCTGCTGCCGGGGATCTCGCGCTCGGGGTCGGCGATCGTCGCGGGGCTGCTGCGGGATCTGAGGCACGAGGACGCGGCGCGGTACTCCTTTCTGCTGGCGACGCCGGTGATTCTGGCGGCGGGGGTGCTGGAGTTTCCCAAACTGTTCACGCCGGCGGCGCACGACGTGCTGCTAGAAGCGTGCGCGGGCGGGGTGCTCGCGGGCGTCACGGCGTATGCGTCGGTGGCATTCCTCACCCGCTGGTTCCGGCACAACGATCTCACGCCGTTCGCCTGGTACTGCATCGTCGCCGGCGCCGGCTCGTTCATCCTCTTCGCTACGAAAGTGATCGCATGAAACAGCTTGCGCTCGTCCTGGCCGTCGTGTTCCTCATCATCGCCGTGCTGTACTGGACGGGGCATTTCTATCCGGCCGGGGTGCACACGAAGCACGGGATCGTGGCGATCGTCCTCGCCTTGCTGTGCATCGTTTGGTACCGGTTTCAGAGCGCTGCCAACGTTCGCTGAACGGGATCGGGGCAGGCGGGGAGTCGTGCAGTGTTGCGGCGGGCACGCTCCCTGCGCGCATCCTGCGCTCCGGTCGCTACCTCTCCGTTCGCTCCCGGCCCTCCAGGCCTCCGCGAACTCCGAGAGTACCCGCCGCAACACTGCACGACTCCCCGCATCGGCACGATGAGGAGCTGCCCCATCCTCTTAGCCGTTCCTATCGTTTGCCGATGATGTAGTGCTCGTCTTCGTTCGGAATGACGAGTTCGACTTGTGGGCGTAGCGCGCGCATGATGCGTTCGAAACGAAGGGCTTCGCGGGCGTTCGACTGGAGAATGACGTACGGGGCTTTTGCGGCGGCTTCGATCACTTCGGCGACGGCGCGGTCGTAGCTGGCGTCGTCGTGCGTTCTGGCGCCGAAGACGGTGTCGCGGTAGAGGCGCTCGACGTTCAAGTAGGGATCGCCTTGCAGCCACGCTTCCCACATCCAGACGCGCGCGTCGATGCGCCGTGCACCGCTGCGGCCGGGGGGCGTGAGATAGACGGCGTCCGCGTTGACGGCGCCGAGCGTGGTCGCGAAATCGCCGCGGCGCACGGTGTTTCGCTTTCCGTTCTCGACCACCCAGCGCTCCGTTTCGCGGATGTAGAGCCACGCCAGCTCGCTCGGCGGGACGTCGACCATCTCGTCGGGGTGCCGTACCTTCAAGAGCCAGTGGCAGAGGACGTGCCAGAGGCCGAGCACCGCGAGGCCGGTTTGGCCGTCGCTGCGCAGCGCGTGCACGTTGGCGTGCCAGACGCCGAGATAACGGCACTGCTCCTCGCTGAAGAAGACGCCTTCCCAGGCGCGAAACAGATCCGTCGGATAGATGCGGCCGGGGAGCATCTCGACGACTTCGGCGACCTCGGCTTCGCGCAGCAGCGTGAAGTCGTTGACCACCAATCCTTCACCGGCGCGGACGAACCAGTCGAGCAAGTCGCCGCCGTGGACGGCGAGGCCGTGGCGCTTCAGGACGTTCAAGTGCATCGGGACGCCCATGAACGGGTCGGCGAGGCTGGTGATCCCGCGCTCTTCGCAGAGGTCCAGCAAGCGCGTTCCCGAGACGCGGCGGGTCTTGGCAGGGAGGTCGATCACGTCGCGGCTCCGAGGCCGGCGAGGTACGCGCGGGTAATCGCGGGATCGAATTGGGAGCCCGCGGCGGCGCTGAGGCGGCGCGGTGCGTCGAGCGGGTCGAGCGCGTCGGCAGCGACGGCCAGCGCGAGGATCGCCGCGAGCGGGTCGGTCGGGCCGTCCTCGTACCAGGCCGCCGAAGCTTCCAGATACGGAGCGTCGGGGGCGTAGGCCGGCACCGAGCCGGCGATCGTGGCGGCGCGGCGGGCGTGGTCGGTGCGGCGCTCGCGCGCGAAGCGGGAGAGCGGGTCGAAGTCGTCGTGCGGGGCGTCTTCCGTAGCGCGGCCGAGCGCGAGCAGGCGCGCCAGGCGGGCGGCGCGGCCGCGGTCGAGGTCGAGGCGGGCGGCGAGGGCGTCGGCGAGGCCGGCGAGGCGCTCGCTGCGGCGGTCGTTGCGCGGCTCGCGGGCGTCGATGCGCGCGGCCAGGGCGGCTAGGGCGACGTCGGCGTCGACCGGCTCGAGGCGGACGTCGTCGACGGAGGCGTCCCAATTGTGCGCCGCGCCGACGAACTCGCGGAACGCGCGGACCAGCTCGACACGGAACTTGCGGCCGGCGTCGGCCAGGATCGCGAAGAGCGCTTCGGCGGGGTCGCGCGGCTCCGCGGGGTCTTCGACGGCCTCCAGGTAGGCGTGGACGATGCCCAGGGCGGCCGCGTCGGCGGGGATGCCGTCCCAGCGCAGGCGGTCGGGGACGCCGGTGCCGTCGTCGTGCTCGCGGTGCCAGCGGACGATGTCGGCGGCGTGGGGCGGCGCGCCGGGGATGGCGGCGACGATGCGCGCTCCCAGCAGCGGTGCGTCGGCGTAGGCGAGAAGGCGCGCGCGCTCGCCGGCGCCGGGCGGGAGCACGACGTCGAGCAGGCCGATTTCGGCTAGGGCGCCGGCGACCCAGCTGGCGGCGACGGCGCCGTCGCCGGCGCCGCGGAAGCGGGCGAAGCGGGCTGCCGCGGCGGCGCGGCGGCGGCCGAAGCCCAGGCGGCGGCCGGCAAATGCGTCGCCGACCGCGCTGTACAACCCGAAAGCGCCGTCCGCCGGAGAATCAGTCAACAGGAACCGCCATCCTCGCCGGACGACGTTCACCGCACCGTGCCGAAACCCTCACCCACCATCGCCGCCGGAACGCGCGACGGCTTCGGCGGCGCGATCGGGAACACGCCGCTCGTCGCGCTACCGAAGCTCTCGGCCGCGATCGGCCGGACGATCCTCGGCAAGGCGGAGTTTCTCAATCCCGGCGGGTCGGTGAAGGACCGCGCGGCGCGCGGGATCGTCGAGGACTTCGAGCGGCGCGGCCTGCTGGCACGCGGCGGGACCGTCGTCGAAGGGACGGCGGGGAACACCGGGATCGGGCTCGCGCTGATCGGGAACGCGCGCGGGTACCGCACGATCATCGTGATGCCCGACGACCAGGCGCCGGAGAAGTACGCGTTGCTGCGCGCGTTCGGCGCGGAACTGCACGTCGTCGAGGCCGCGCCGTACACGAACCCGGCCAACTACTATCACGAAGCGCGGCGCATCGCCGAGGCGACGCCCGGCGCGGTGTGGGCGAACCAGTTCGAGAACACCGCGAACCGCGACGCGCACGAGGCGACGACGGGACCGGAGATCATCGCGCAGACCGGCGGCGAGCTCGACGCGTTCGTCACGGCGGCGGGGACGGGCGGGACGATCGCCGGCGTCGGGCGCGCGCTGAAAGCGCACGATCCGCGCATTCGCGTCGTGCTGGCCGATCCGTACGGGTCGGCGCTGTTCAGCTACGTGAAGACCGGCGCGCTCGCGACCGAAGGCGACTCGAACGCCGAAGGGATCGGGATCAAGCGGATCGTCGCCAACTTCGAGGGCGCGCCGGTCGACGACGCACTCCGCGTCGACGACCGCACGATGGTGGAGACGGCGCACTGGCTGCTGCGCGAGGAAGGTTTCTTCGTCGGCGGCTCGGCGGGGCTGAACGTCGCGGCCGCGGCGCGCTACGCGCGCACGCTGCCCGCGGGGAGCAGCGTCGTGACCGTGCTGTGCGACGGCGGCGAGCGCTATCGGTCGCGAATCTACGACGACGGCTGGCTGCGCGAGAACGATCTCGTCCCGTCGGCGACGGGCCTTTCGTTCCTGTGAGCGAGGAGAACGCGACGCCCAAGCTCTCGCATGTGCGCGAGGACGGTTCGCTCACAATGGTCGACGTCGCGGCGAAAGCGGCGACCGTGCGAACCGCGCGGGCCGAGGCGCGCGTTCGGATGAATGCGGCGGCGGCCGATGCGCTGCGCGGCGCGGCGCTCGCGAAGGGCGATGCGTTCGCGGCCGCGCAACTGGCGGGGATCATGGCGGCGAAGCGCACCGGCGAGCTCATCCCGCTCGCGCATCCGATCCCGCTCGGGGCAGTCGACGTTTCGTTCGGGTGGGACGACGCGAGCACGCTACGGATCGAGACGCGCGCGACCACCGTCGGGCAGACCGGCGTCGAGATGGAAGCGATGGTCGCCGCGAGCGTCGCGGCGCTGACGATCTATGACATGTGCAAGGCGGCCGACAAAGGGATCGTCGTCGAGCGCGTGCGGCTTTTGCACAAGACCGGCGGCAAGTCCGGCGACTGGAGCGCATCCGAATGAGCCCGCACGCGGCCGAGACGATCTATCCCGTCGCGATCATCATCCTCTCCGACCGCGCGCATGCGGGCGAGCGGCCGGACGCGTGCATCCCGGTCATCCGCGACGCCTTGCTCGGAAATCCGCTCGACGTCGACGACGAGCGCGTGCTGCCGGACGATCCGGCGGCGCTGCAAGCGGCGTTGATCGAGCTGTGCGAGGGCGGGACGCGGCTCGTGCTCACCTCAGGCGGGACGGGGCTGAGCGAGCGCGACCGCACGCCGCAGGCGACCGCGGCGGTGCTCGACTACGAAGTTCCGGGGATCGCCGAAGCGATGCGCGCGGCGGGGATTCGCGCGACCCGCACGGCGATGCTCTCGCGCGCGGTCGCCGGCGTGCGGAACCGCTCGCTGATCGTCAACTTGCCCGGCTCGCCGAAGGCGGTGCGCGAGACGCTTGACGTCATCGTCGCGGCGCTTCCGCACGCGCTCGACCAGCTGGCAGGCCTCGTAACCGACGCGCATCCGGTCGGGTATCACGAAGGGTGACCTTCGAGTCGGCGCAGTCGCATCTGCTGGGGCTGATCAACGAGAACGCGTCGCGGCGGATGCCCAACCGCCTTGACCGCATGCACGCGTTCCTCGACGTGCTCGGCAACCCGCACGACCGCTATCCGACCCTGCACGTCGCGGGGACGAGCGGGAAAGGCTCGACCTCGACGATGCTGGCCGCGGTGCTGCAAGCAGCGGGGAAACGCACCGGCTTGCACACGAAGCCGCACCTCGCCAGCGTCACCGAGCGCGCGCGCGTCGACGGGATCACGATCCCCGAAGAAGCGTTCGGGGAGCTGGTCGGCGAGCTGCAAGAAGCGGCGGAGCGTGTTGCCTACGATCACGGCCGGCCGACGTACTACGAGACGCTGCTCGCGCTCGCGTTCGTCTGGTTCGCGCGCAGCGCCGTCGACGTCGCGGTGATCGAAGCCGGCGTCGGCGGGACGCTCGACGGCACGAACGTCCTGCATCCGTCCGTCTCGCTCATCACCAACGTCGCGCTCGACCACACCGAGATCCTCGGCGACACGGTGGAGGACATCGCGCGCGACAAAGCGGGGATCGCCAAAGCCGGCGTGCCGCTGGTGACCGGAACGCGCGATCCGAGCGCGCGCGCGATCATCGAGCGCGCGTGCGCCGAGGCCGGCGCGCCGTTCGTCGCGGTTTTCGACACGACGGCGATCGAGCCGCGGCGCGGCGAGCTGTACGGCCAGTCGTTCGCGGTGATCACGCCGGAGGACCGCTACGAGGTTTCGCTCCCGCTGCTCGGCGATTTTCAGCAGGAGAACGCGGCCGTCGCGATTCGCGCGCTCGAGCAGCTTCCGGCGTCGCTGCGCCCGGCGCGCGCGCACGTGGAGAGCGGTCTTTCGCGCACCGTCATCCCGGGACGGATGGAGTTCTTCCCTTCGCATCCCGGCGTCGTGTTCGACATCGCGCACAACCCCGACAAGGCGACGCGGTTGGCGCACGCGCTCGCGCAGACGTTTCCCGAGCGGCGCTTCACCTTCGTCATGGCGATCGGCGAGTCGAAGGACGCCGCCGAAGTGATTCGGCCGTTTCTGCCGCTGAACGGGTCGTTCGTGTTCACGACCTTCGAGGCGGCGGGGCGCACCGCGGCGCGGCCGCAGAAGCTGGCGTCGATCACCGAGGAGATGGGCGGCTGGAGCCGCGCCGTGACCGATCCGGTCGACGCGTTCGCGAGCGCGCGCCGGAACGCCGAGACCGACGGCATCGTGGTCGTCACCGGCTCGACCTTCGTCGTCGCCGAGCTGCGCGCGTGGTGGATGACGAACGTGCAGTCCAACTCGAATGTCTGAGGCCGCCGTCGGCGCGCGGGGCGCGCTGCGGCTGCGCGGGCGCGTGCTGCCGTGGGGCGCGCGCACCTACGTGATGGGGATCGTGAACGTCTCGCCGGACTCGTTCTCGGGCGACGGCGATCCCGACGCGTCGGTGGCGGCGGCGCGCGCGATGGGGCAGCTCGCGAGCGGCGCCGACCTGGTCGACGTCGGCGCCGAGTCGACCCGTCCCGGCCATCGGCCGATCGACGCGGTGAGCGAGCGCGCGGGCCTGCTCCCCGCGATCGCCGCGATTCGCCGCGCGGCACCCGACGCGTTGATCTCGGTCGACACGTTCAAGCCCGGGGTCTTCGACGACGCGCATGCCGCCGGCGGCGACTTGCTCAACTCGATTTGGGGTGCGTCGGACGAGTTGATCGAGGCATGCGTCCGCACCGGTTCGCCGATCGTCGTCATGCACAACAAAGCGGTCGCGGTCTACGAGCGCGACGTCGTCGACGAGATGCTGGCGTTTCTCGACGGCGCGGCGGCGCGTTGCGTGCGGGCGGGGATACCCGCCGAGCACGTGATCCTCGATCCCGGGATCGGGTTCGGCAAGTTGCCGGAGCACAACATCGCGGTGCTGCGCTCGCTCGACCGCTTCGTCGCGCTCGGCTTTCCGACGCTGATCGGAACCTCACGCAAGTCGACGATCGGCAAGCTGACCGGGCGCGCCGTCGGTGCGCGCGAGCTCGGCACTGCGGCGACCGTCGCGCTGGCGATCGCGGCCGGAATCGACGCGGTGCGCGTCCACGACGTCGCCGAGCAGCGTGACGCCGTGCGCGTCGCGGACGCGATCGTGCGCGGCTGGCGGCCCGAGGGCTGGAGCGAACGGTTGCCGTGACGCCGTCCGACCGGCTCGAGGTGCGCGCAATCCGCGTCTGGGCGCACGTCGGAGCCGATCCCGGCGAACAGGACGTCCCGCAGCCGCTCGACATCGATCTTGCCGTGGAGCTCGACCTTTCCGGGCCGCGCGCGAACGACGATCTGAGCGGCGCGCTGAGCTATCGCACGCTGTACGAGCTCGTACGGGACGTCGTGCGGCGCGAGCGCGTCGCGACGCTCGAGCGGCTGGGCGACGTCGTCCTGGCGGTGCTGATGAACGATCCCCGGATCACCGGCGCGCGCATCGCGCTGGCCAAGCCGCGGCTGTTCGACGGCGCGACGCCGGTCGTCGTTCTGCACGCCGGGCGCTGAATGGCGCGCGCCGCGATCGGGATCGGTTCGAACGCCGGCGATCCCGTCGCGGTGGTGCGGCGCGCGTTCGAGCGGCTGGGCGAAGTCGGGACGGTCGTCGCGCGGTCGGCCTTGTACCGCACGGCGCCGTGGGGGGTCCGTGGGCAAGCGCCGTTCGTCAACGCGGCGGCGCTGGTCGAGACCGGGCTCGAGCCGCGCGCGCTGCTCGAAGCCCTGAAGCGGATCGAAGGCGAGGAGGGGCGGGTCACGACCTTCCGCTGGGGGCCGCGCGTCCTGGACCTCGACATCCTCGCCTATGACGGCGTGCGGCTCGACGAGCCGGAGCTCACCCTGCCGCATCCGCGGCTGCACGAACGGGCGTTCGCGCTCGTCCCGCTCGCCGAGATCGACCCTTGCTACGCGGCCCTGCGCGACGCGCTTCCGCCCGGAGAGCGCGCGGGCGTCGTCGAACTGCGACCTCAATGAGAAGGTTTGCCGCCGCGGCGTTCGCTCTCGCGCTCGCCGCCGTCCCGGCCGCCGCGCGCGCCGACCTCTTCTCCGCCGTCTCGTACGGCGTCCACGTGAGCACGATCGGCGACGGCATCACGCTGGAGAAGCCGCTGCTCTACGACTTCAGCGTGCGCGTGAACACAGGCACGATGAGCGTCTCGCAGCAGCTCAGCTACGACAACAACCGCTATACCAGCACGAACCACTACTCGAACTTCGCGGTGATCGGCGACTACCGGCCGTCGGCGGGGCGGTATCGGATCAGCGCCGGGCTCGTCTTCGGCAGCGACCGGATCGACAACGTCTCGCGCGAGGAAGGCGCGCAGATTCGCGTCGGCAACGGAATCTATCCGTCGAGCGGCACCGGTCAAGTGCTCGCGCGCGTGAGCTTCGACCGGCCGTCGATCTACGCCGGCGTCGGAACGGGGACCGGGATCATCAAAGGGTTCGCGCTGGCGTTTGACGGCGGCGTGCTGGTCCGGAACGGGACGACAACGGTGAGCGCGAGCGGGCCGCTGGCGAGCAATCCGGCGTTTCAGAGCGATATGCGGCGGCTGCAGAGCGAGTTTCGGACGCATATCGTGGTGCCCGTGATTAGCGTCGGGTTGGTGTATCGGCCGTAGCTTTTGTGATCGTGGCAGCGGTGCGGGCGCGACGTTGCTGCGCGGGGCACGCTCTCCGCGCGCTTCCTGCGCGCGGAGAGCTACCGCTCCGTTCGCTCCCGGCCATCCTGGCCTCCGCGAACTCCGCGAGTACCCCGCGCAGCAACGTCGCGCCCGCACCGCTCGGCACGATGGTGCGTACTTATCGCGCGCGGACTTGCTCGCAGAGATCGCGGGCCGCGGTGGGCCAGGTCGGATAGGTGAAGCTGAAGCCGCTCTGGGTCAACACAGCTGGGACGACGCGGCGGCTCTTTAGGATCAGCTCGGTTTCGGTTTGCATCAGGGCTGCGCCGATATTCAAGAGCGGGGCTGGTGAGGGCAGGCCGAACGGCGCGCCCCAGGCTAGGCGGAGGTCGGCCATGAAGAGCTCGTTGGGCAGCGGGGTCGGCGCGGCGACGTTGATGGCGCCGGCGAGTGACTCGTGCTCGATGATGTGGTCTAGGGCGCGGATGAAGTCGGCGCCGTGAATCCAGGAAACGTACTGACGGCCGTCGCCCGCCGTTCCGCCGAGTCCTAGGCGCACAAGCCGCAGCAGAACGTCGAACGGGCCGCCGCGCAGCGGCGACATCACGATTGCGGCACGCAGCTTCACCGGGCGGACGTTCGGGACGTGTGCTTCGTCGAGCGCCGCTTCCCAGCGCTTCGCGACGTCGATGCTGAAACGCCAGGCGTCGGGCGCGTCCGGTTCGCTGCCGCCGATGATGCCGGTGCGCTCGTCGTTCGGGGCGTCGTAGCGGTGCGCGTAGATCGTTGCGGTGCTCATCTGGAGCCAGAGCTTCGGCGGCGCGGCGGCTTGCATCAGCGCTTCGCCGATGATGCGCGTCGACTCGATGCGCGAAGAGAGAATTGCTTCGCGATTGGCGGGAGTGTAGCGGCAGCTGACGCTGCAGCCTGCGAGGTTGAGAACGACGTCGGCGTTTTCCAGCTCGGCCGCCCAAGGACCGAGCGTTTTCGCGTCCCAGCGAACGACGCGCCAGGGTGCTTCGTGCGGGGTGCGGCTGAGGACGACGATCTCGTCGCCGGCGGCCTTGTGTGCGGTTGCGAACAGCGTGCCGAGGTGTCCGGTTCCTCCGGCGAGGACGAGCTTCACGGTGGAGCGATGCGGCAAAGCAGTACACCTGTCCCGCTAGCGGCGGAGATCAGAAATACTGCGTGATACCGCTTGGGGCACGGTGCAAAAAAAGTGCCGTGACGCTCTTGCGAGCGTCGTGGGCGCGTGGTACCCTTGGTCCACTCATCACGCGCGGATTGCGGGTCGTGTTCGCGTCACCGATCCTCTCGTTCCGTATTGCGAACGCCTGCACGCTCCCGGGGTGCGTGTGATCGAGCGACCGATCCGATCGGCGCGTGCGTTCGTGCGCGCTCGTCGGTGAACTCGAGAGGAGACAGCCTTGAAGGTTTCGCGAAAGAGCGCATTGCTCGGAATGCTCGCGGCCGGGGTAACTGGCTGTGCGGGCGCGACGTCTCGTTCGATTCCGGGGCTCTTCAATTCGTCGACGCCGAGCGGCACAGCGCCGTCCGACGTCTTCGTCGTGAAGAAAGGACGCGGCGCGCCGAAGTTCTCGACCCGGAAGATTGAGGCCGCCAGCGCCTCGGCGACCGCGTCCGTCTACAACTACTCGGACGGGGGTTCGGGGTATTCGACACAAGCGAACAAAGCGACGGGCGCGGCGAACCTGTACGCGCCGAGCGGCGCGTTCGCTGCCCAGGTCACCGGCGCCGCGGTCAGCGGCGGCTATTCGATGACGCTCGCGCAAGCCAGCGGAAACACGTACACGTGCTCGATGCCCGACCCGAACAACGTCCCGAACGGAACGTCGACGTACAACGGTGTCACGTTCAACATCGACGGGAACGGCGGCCAGTCGAGCGCGAGCTATAGGGGCATGACGGTGACCGCGATCTACGACTCGGCGTCCGACACGGTCACCGCGAACCTGCCCGACGGCGGCGTCGCGAAGTTCCCGAACGTCACCTACAACGCGCCGTCCTCGTCGTCTTCGGCGTCCGGTGCGGCGCGCCACACCGATCAGAACAGAAACGCGGCCGGGGCGGTATTGTGCGCCGTGCGCATCCTCGTCGCGATCATCGTCACGATCATGACGATCTTGGTGATTTATGCGGCGGCCGCGATCTGCCTGGCCGTTTCGTGGACGATCCTCGGGATTATCGGTTGCGTCTTAGCGATCGTCGTGGCGATCGTCTTCGTGATCTGGACGGTCTTTATGTGGATATTTGCCTGGGTCGCCTGTAACTCGATCCCGCCCCCGCCGCCGGTGGGCGCCGTACCGGCGCAGCAGGCGCAGCCGGTTCCGGTTGCCGCTGCTGCTGCGTAAGACTGCGTTGCCGCGCGGGCCGGTTCAGGCCCGCGCGGCGACGACCGGTTCGTAGACTCGCTTGGCGATGAAGAGGTCGAGCAGGTCGCGGTCCACTTTGCCGCGGTCGGCGAACTCGCGCACGAGGATGTCGAGTGCGCGTTCGGCGGACATCGCCGGCTTGTAGGGGCGATCGTTCGCGGTGAGCGCGTCGAACACGTCGCTGATCGTCATCATCCGGACTTGCGGGACGATCTCGTTTCCTTTCAGGCCGCGCGGGTAGCCGGTGCCGTCGAGGTGCTCGTGGTGGCCGTACGCCATCTCGGGGACGTGCTGCCACGGCGTTTTCGTCCACGGGATCTCGCGCAAGAAGTAGAACGACTGGGTGACGTGCTGTTCCATCGTGCGGCGCTCCTCGGCCGAGAGCGAGCCGCGCGGGATGCGCAGGAAGTCGATCTCCGAGGCGTCCAGCAGCGGGCGCTCGCCGTCGAGGTCGCGGTACGTCATGCGGGCCAGCGCGTCCAGCGCGTCGCCGATCTCGGCGGCGACGATCTGCGGCTCGTTGGCGTTCCGGACGTGGTCGAGCAGGGCGCGCAGCTCGGCGCGGCGGCGCTCGTCGCGTGTTTGCTCGATCGCGAGCAGGAAGCGCAGGCGAATCGCGTCGATGCGGCCTTCCGGAAGTTTTTTCGCCTTGCCGAAGATGTACTCGGGGACCGCGACTTTTCCGAAGTCGTGGAGCAAGGCCGCGTAGCGCATCTCGCGCAGCTGGTCGGCGTCGAAGTGCAGGCCGGCGAACCGGCCCGTCTCGACGGAGTTGACCGCTTCGGCTTGCATGATCGTCAGGTCGGCGACGCGCTCGGAGTGGCCTTGCGTCGACTTGTCGCGGACCTCGATCGCTTTCACCGAGGCGCGGACGAACTGCTCGAAGAGCTCTTGGATCGAGTCGAGCAGGGCGCGGTTCTCGAGCGCGACGCCGCCTTGCGAGGCGAGCGAGAGCAGCACGTGCTCGTCGCGCGCGCTGAACGGCTGCACGACCTCTTCGGTGTGCGCGGTCGACGTCAGCTCCAGGTCGAAGTCGGGCTTGCGGTTGATCAGCATGATCACGCCGACGATCGTGTCGACGTGGTCGCGCATCGGGACGGCGAGCACCGACATCGTGCGGTAGCCGTTGGCTTGGTCGAAGCTGCGGTTGACGCGGTACTCCGCGTCCGCCGCAAGCGCGTACGCGTCGTCGATGCGGACGGTCTCGCCGCTCACCGCGACGTAGCCGGAGATCGAGGTGCGCGAGAGCGGCAGAACCGCGCCGAGATACGTCCCGGCGTCGCCGGGCCCGGTCTGCGCGACCGCGAACCGCAGGACGCGCTCGCCGTCGTCGCCGTCCTCGAGCAGGTAGAGCGAGCCGGAGTCGGCGCGGGTGAGCTCGCGGGCGCTGCGGACGATCGTCTGCTGGAGCCGGGTCACGTCGCGCTCGGCGGAGAGCGCCAGCCCGATCTGGATCAGCTGCTCGCTCTCGCCCCGAGCGGCGTGCAGCGCTTCGCGCGCGGCCAGGGTCGCGGCCGCGGCGCGCACCGTCGCCACGAGGGCGGCGCCGTCCGGCGGCGCGACGATCCAGCCGCCGACGTGCGGGTTCGAGGCGAGCCAGGCGGCCTGCGAGTCCCGTTCGGCCAGGACGACCGTGGTGGCGGGCTGGCTGCTGCCGATCAGCTCCAGGGCGTGCTCGACCGTCGTGCGCGGGCCCAGCGCGAGGAGGCGCCGCTCGTCGATGAGGTAGACGACGGCCGCGTGCGGTTCGTCCGGCGCATAGGGAAAGCTGCCCGCGTGATGATAGATTCCCGCCGCGTCGAGCGCTGCGGCGGCGATTGCGCCGAGCTCGAGGCCGTGCGGGTACACGAGGACGAACGCCGGGTCCGTGGCGAGTGTGCTGGGGATCACGCAACCTCCTCCTGAGGTATCGTCTTCGAACATACCCCGAAATAGGGTGACTACCGCTCCCGGGGGCCGTTCGAGCGCGCGTCGAACCGGCGGCGGGATGACCGAAGACCTGATCGCGGCGCGCGCCCGCGCGCTCGCCGGTGCGCTCGCCGAGTGCGGGTTCGCCCGGTTGCGCGTCCGCGACGGGGAAACCGAGATCGAGCTGCGCCGCACGCCCCGCAACGGGGCCGGCGCCGGCAGCGTCCCGACCTTCGCGCCGGCCGAGGCCGCCGCGCCCGCGGTCGCGCCGGAGCGTCGGGCGGACCTCGTCACCAGCGACGTCGTCGGCGTGGTGCGGCTGTTGCGGCCGGCGGTCACCGAAGGCCAGGAGCTCGACGGCGACCGCGAGCTGGCCTACGTCGAGACGCTCGGCATCCGCAACCCGGTGCGCTCGCGAGGCGCCGGCCGCGTCAGCTCCGTCTTCGTCACCGAAGGCCAGCCCGTCGAGTACGGCCAGCCGCTGTTCGCGATCGAACGGTGATGTTTCGAAAAGTTCTTATCGCGAATCGCGGCGAGATTGCGCTTCGCATCAACCGGGCGTGCCACGAGCTGGGCGTTTCCACGGTCGCGATCTTCAGCGACGCCGACCGCGGCTCGCTGCACGTGCGGCACGCCGACGAGGCGTTCTGCGTCGGACCGGGCCCGGTGATGCGCTCGTACCTCAACATTCCGAACATCATCTCTGCCGCGCTGATCAGCGGCTGCGACGCGGTCCATCCGGGCTACGGGTTTCTGGCCGAGAACGCGCGCTTCGCGGAGATCGCGGCCGACCACGGGCTGACCTTCATCGGGCCGAAACCGGCGCTCATCAACGCGATGGGCGACAAGGCGACGGCGAAGCGGCTGATGCGCGAGGCCGGCGTCCCGACCACGCCGGGGAGCGACATCGTCGCGAACGCCGACGAGGCGCGCGCGGTCTGCGCGCAGATCGGCTATCCCGTCCTGCTGAAAGCGACCGCGGGCGGCGGCGGCAAAGGGATGCGCGCGGTCACCGCGCCGGAAGAGCTGCCGACCGCGTTCGCGACCGCACAAGCCGAAGCCGAAGCCTCGTTCAAAGACGGACGGATGTACGTCGAGAAGCTGATCGTGAACCCGCGCCACGTCGAGGTGCAGGTGCTCGCAGACGAGCACGGCGGCGTCGTCCACCTCGGCGAGCGCGACTGCTCGGTGCAGAAGCCCTCGCACCAAAAGCTCATCGAGGAAGCGCCGGCGCCCGAGCTCGACGAAGCGGTGCGCGCGCGCTTGCACGACGTCGCGACGACGGCGACGCGCGCCGTCGGCTACACGAACGCCGGGACGCTGGAGTTCCTCGTCGCCGGAAGCGACGTGTACTTCATGGAGATGAACACCCGCATCCAGGTCGAGCACCCGGTCACCGAGCTGATCTACGGCGTCGATCTGGTGAAAGAGCAGATCCGCATCGCGTCGGGCGAGCAGCTCGGCTTCACGCAGGACGATCTTCACCCGCACGGCCACGCGCTCGAGGTGCGCGTGAACGCGGAGGATCCCGACAACAACTTCGCGCCGGCGGCCGGGACGCTCACGACGGTCGTCTTCCCGGGCGGGCCGGGGATCCGGGTCGACACGCACGTCTACGGCGGCGCCGTCGTGCCGCCGTTCTACGACTCGATGCTGGCGAAGATCGTCGCGGTCGGGCGCACCCGCGAGTCGGCGATCGTGCGGATGGAACGCGCGCTGACCGAGACGCGTATCGAAGGGGTGAAGACGACGGTCGATTTCTGCCGCGAGCTCATGCACGAGCCCGAGTTCAACGCCGGCGGGATCGGCGTCGGCTGGCTCCCCGCCGTCCTGGCGCGGAAGGCCGCTGCCGTTTAGCCGATGCCTTCCTCTTCACGGCGGCACGGGCGCGAGGTCGCGCTGCAGGCGCTCTACGGCACCGAGGTCGGACGGCGTCCGGCAGGCGAGATCTTGACCGAGCTGCTGGCGCGCAACGAGTCCTCGGAAGGGCGCGCGTTCGTGCGCGACCTCGTGATGGGGACGCTCGAGAACAGCGCCGAGTCGGACGCGCTGATCGGGCCGCTGCTCGAAGGCTGGACGCTCGACCGCCTCCCGACGATCGATCGCATCATCTTGCGGATGAGCGCGTTCGAGCTCAACCACCGTAAGGAGATCGATCCCGCCGTCGTGATCAACGAAGCGGTCGAGCTGGCGAAGAAGTTCTCGACCGAAGACTCGGGCCGCTACGTGAACGGCGTCCTCGCGCGCGCGCTCGGCAAGGTCGCCGCCGTGCCGCAGCTCAACGGGACGGACCGGTGAGCCGGGCGCTCGCGCGGCCGCGCGCCGCTGCACGCCGCAAAGCGGCGAAGCGCGGGAGCGGTGGAGGCGGCGCCTGGCGCCTGATCGGGCGGATCGTCAAGACGCTCGCCGTGCTGATGGTCTTCGCGGTGCTGCTCTTCGCGGGGATCGTCGCAGGGCTGGTCGCCTCGTACTCGCGCAACCTGCCCGACATCAACCGCATGGCGGACTTTCAGCCCTCGCGCTCGACCCGCGTCTACGCGCGCAACGGGATGCTGCTCGCGAACCTCTACCGCGAGAACCGCACCTGGGTCCCGATCGACCGGATTCCGGTGCGGGTGCGCAACGCGTTCATCGCTACCGAGGACAAGAACTTCTACCAGCACCACGGCGTCGACTTCGGTGGGATCGCGCGCGCCGCGCTGGCCGACTACCGCCACCAGCACCTGCAGGGCGCCTCGACGATCACCCAGCAGCTTGCGCGCGCGCTCTTCCTCTCGAACGAGGTCTCGTACTCGCGCAAGATTCAAGAGGCGCTGCTCTCGATGGAGATCGAGCGCTTCTACACCAAGAACGAGATCTTGGAGCGCTACCTGAACCTGATCTACCTCGGCGCGGGCGCGTACGGCGTCGAAGCGGCGGCACACACCTACTTCGGGACCGACCTCGGCCACCTTACGCTGGGGCAGACGGCGATGATCGCGGGGATCAACGCGGCGCCGTCCGACTATTCGCCGTACGTGAGCCTCGAGCGCGCGAAGGAACGGCAGCACCACGTGCTGGACCGCATGGTGGAGTCCGGCTACATTACACGCGCGCAGGCGAACGCCGCCGAGAACGCGCCGCTGCACCTGATCGGCGAGCGGCCGCAGGGGCTGCAGTCGTACCGCTATCCGTACTTCACGACCTACGTCACGCATCTGCTCGAGCAGCAGTTCGGCTCGCAGGCGACGTTCGAGGGCGGGCTGCAGGTCAACACGACGCTCGATCCCGCGATGCAGGACGCCGCGCAGGAAGCGGTGAGCTGGGGGATCGGGCGCGCGATCGCCGAGGGGATCGGCGCGCACCAAGGCGCGCTGGTCGCGATCCGCCCGTCGACCGGCGAGATCCTCGCGATGGTCGGCGGCGCGACCCCGTTCTCGTTGACGAACCAGTTCAACCGCGCGTGGCAGTCGCACCGCCAGCCGGGCTCCTCGTTCAAAGCGTACGTCTACACCGCGGAGGTCGACGCGGGGCATCCGCCGACGACGATCGTCGAGGACACGCCGGTCAGCTACCCGATGGGCGACGGAACGCGCTGGGCGCCGCAGGACGACGACATGCGGTACCTCGGCTCGATGACGCTGCGCTACGCGCTCGCGCAGTCGCGCAACGTCGTCGCGGTGAAGCTCGCGCAGGATCTCGGGATCGACCGCGTCGTCGAGTACGCGCACCGCATGGGCGTCACCGCGCCGCTCGATCCGACGCTCTCGCTCGCGCTCGGCTCGTCCGGCGTCTCGCCGCTCGATCAAGCCGCGGGTTACGCGACGCTCGCGAACCAGGGCGTGCACATTCCACCTTCGCCGATCCGGATCGTGCGCGACTCGCTGGGGACGCCGGTGCTCGACAACACCTATCCGCAGCAGACCGAAGTGGTCAGTGCCGGCGTCGCCTACGTCATGACCTCGATGCTGGAGTCGGTGATCAAAGAAGGGACGGGCTATCCGAACGCGGAGATCGGGCGCCCCGCCGCCGGCAAGACCGGCACGACGTCGAGCTTCCGCGACGCGTGGTTCGTCGGCTACACGCCGGACTTGGTCGCCGCGGTGTGGATCGGGAACGACGACTACTCGCGCATGAACGAGTCGTATGGCGGCAACATCCCGGCGCGCATCTGGGCGCGCTTCATGAAGCAAGCCTTGGCGAAGGTGAAGCCGCACGACTTCGTGCTGCCGGTCGGCGAGGTGCACAAAGTGCGGCTGTGCGGCACCGGCAAGGACGAAGTCTTTTTGGCCGGCACCGAGCCGGAGCGCACCTGCGGGACGCCCGACGACGGAACGCCGTCGGCGACGCGGCGGCGCAACGCGTACGAACCGCCGCCGCTCGCGCCGGTGCCGATCGCGAAAGCGGTCATGCCGCGCACGCCGCCCTCGATCGCACCGCTCACCCCGCCGCCGGACACGATCGGCGACGGCCAGACGTTCGTGCGGCTCGACTCGGAAGCGACGAGCGCGCCGGCCGCGCCGAACCCGCCGTGACGAGCGCCGAGCGCGCGGCCGTGCGCGTCGTCGGCGTCTCGCGCTTGGCGAACTACGTCGCCGGGCTGTTCGCGCGCGAGAAGGCGTTCGCGCGGCTCGGCGTGCGCGGCGAGGTCTCGAACTACCGCGAGCAGGGCAACGGCAACCTGTACTTCTCGCTCAAGGACCGCGACGCGCTGCTCGAGTGCGTCGCGTTCAGCGAGGCGGCGGCGACGTTTCCGCCGTTCGCGAACGGCGACGAGGTCGTCGCGTACGGCGCGGTGCAGACCTATGCCAAGGCGTCGCGCTATCAGCTGCGCGTGTTCGACGTCGCGCCCGAAGGCGGAACCGGCGCGCTGCACCGGCGCTACGAAGCGCTGAAGGCGCGACTCGAGGGCGAAGGGCTCTTCGCGGCCGAGCGCAAGCGCCCGCTGCCGCGCTATCCTTTCCGCGTCGCGCTCGTCACCTCGGAAGCGGCCGACGGCGCGCGCGACTTCATCACCCAGGCGCGCGCGCGCGCGCCGCACGTCACGGTCGTCGTGATCCCGACGGCGGTGCAAGGCGAGCGCGCGGCGCCCGAGATCGTCCGCGCCATCGCGCGCGCCAACGCGCAGGAGTTCGACCTGCTCGTCGTCGCGCGCGGCGGTGGCTCGTTCGAAGATCTGTTCGCGTTCAGCGACGAGCGCGTGGTGCGCGCGCTCGCCGGCTCACGGATTCCGACCGTCTCGGCGATCGGTCACGAAGCCGACGTTCCGCTGACCGATTTCGCCGCCGACTTCCGCGCGCCGACGCCGTCGGCGGCGGCGCAGACGGTGCTGCCGCGGCGCGACGAACTGCTCGCGCAGGTGGCGGAGCGCAGCCGCGCGCTGCAGCGCGACGCCGACCGCGCGTTAGCGGTGCGGCGGCAGCACGCCGACGTCGCGGCGCGGCACCTGGCGTCGGCGGCGCGCGAGCGCTTACGGCGCTACGGCGACCGGCTCTACGCGCTGGAGCGCCGGCTCGCCGGCGCGGCGCCGGCGGCGCGGCTGGCGCAGCGGCGCGAGCGCTTCGAGCACCTGCGCGACCGGCTCGAGCGCGACGTTCGGGCACTGCTTCGCCGCCGCGCCGAGCGCGCGGCCGAATGCACGGGGCGGCTGCGGCTCGCCGATCCGATGCAGCGCGTCGCGCGCGAGATGAATGCATGCTCGCGGCGCGCCGAGCGGCTCGACGCGGCGGCGCAGCGTTTCGTCGAGCGCCGCCGGGCGCGCTTCGAAAAGATCGCCGCATCGCTCTCCGGACACAATCCGGACGCGATCCTGGAGCGCGGATATGCGATCGTAACGGCGGAGGACGGGCGCCCGCTGACCGATGCGGGGCTGGTCCCGCCCGGATCGCTGATTCGGGCGCGGCTGGCTCGCGGAAGCTTGGCGGCGCGCGTCGAACGCGAAGGGACGCATGGCGGACGACAGATCAGCCTCTTTTGAAGGCTCGCTCCAGCGTTTGGAGCAGATCGTGAAAGCGCTCGAGACCGAAGAGCCGGACCTCGAGCGCGCGGTGCTCCTCTACAAAGAGGGACGCGAGCTCGTCGCGCGCTGCGAGGGATTGCTGAAAACCGCGCAGCAGGCGATCGACGCGGTGAACGCGCCGCCCACGCCTTCGCGTCCGACCGAGGACGCGTTGGATGACGAGCTCGAGATCTGAAGCGAAGCGTTTGGACGCGGTGGTGGCGGCCGAGACCGGGCTGACGCGTTCGCAGGCGCGCGGGTTGATCCTCGCGGGGAAGGTGCGCGTCGACGGCGTTTCGGTCACGAAGCCTGGGACGAACGTGCGCGCGGGCGCGCGCGTCGCCGTCGAAGAACCGCCGCGCTACGTCAGCCGCGGCGGCGAGAAGCTCGCGGCGGCATTGCACGCGTTCGCGCTCGACGTCGCCGGGCTCGAGGTGCTCGACGTGGGCGCGTCGACCGGCGGGTTCACCGACGCGCTGCTGCAGCACGGCGCGGCGCACGTCACCGCGCTCGACGTCGGTTACGGCCAGCTCGCCTGGAAGCTGCGCGGCGACCCGCGCGTGACGGTCGTCGAGCGCACGAACTTTCGCACGCTCGGTGAGGACGCGTTTCCGGCCGGCTTCGATCTGATCGTCGTCGACGCGTCGTTCATCTCGCTGCGCACGATCGTCGCCCGCGCGGTGCGTTATCTGCGCGAGCACGGCGTGGTCGTCGCGCTGGTGAAGCCGCAGTTCGAAGCCGGCCGCGCGCGGCTGGGCGGCGGCGGGGTCGTGCGCGACCCGGCGGTTCATGCGGCGGTGTTGTGCGAGGTGCGCGACGCGCTGCGCGCGGCCGGCGTGCGCGTCGTGCGGGCGGCCGTCTCGCCGCTCAAAGGCCCGGCCGGCAACGTGGAGTTCTTCTACGAGCTGCGCCGCACAGGCGCCGAAGTGTCGGACGCGCAGCTCGACGCGCTGGTGGCCGAGGCGCACGCGTGAAGAACATCGCGCTGTACGTGAACACCGAGCGCCCGCGCGCGGAGGAGGTCGCGCGGCGCGTCGTCGAGCTGGCGAAGCAGCACGGCGTGAAAGTCGGCGTCTGCGAGGGCGACGGCCGGGGGATCGGCTATCCGAGCGAGTGCAGGTTCGAAGAGGCGGAGCTGCTGGTCACCGTCGGCGGCGACGGAACGCTGCTGCGCGCGGCGCGACTCGCGCACCCGCTCGACATTCCGATCCTCGGCGTCAACACCGGGCGGCTCGGTTTTCTGACCGAGGTCGAGGCGAACGACGAAGGGTTCGCCGCCCTCGAGCGCGTCTTCGAAGGACCGCTCGAGGTGGACGAGCGCGTTGCGCTGCACGCGCAAGTCGCCGGTTCGGGCGAAGTGTACTTCGCGCTGAACGAGGTGACGGTGCGGCGCGTCACCTCGGCGCGGCTCGCGCCGTTCGGGTTGATCCTGGACGGCGAGATGATCGTCCACCTGCCTTCCGACGGCGTCATCGTCGCGACGCCGACCGGTTCGACCGCGTACTTCCTGAGCGCCGGCGGTCCGATCATCCATCCGTCCGTCGACGCGCTCGGCGTCGCGGGCCTGATGCCGCACACGCTCTTCGCGCGCCCGCTGATCGTGCCGACCAGCGCGACGATCGAGATCACCTGCGACGGCGAGCTCACCGAGGCAAACCTCGAGAACGACGGCTTCACCGCGCGCTCGCTGCACGCCGGCGACCGCGTCGTGGTTCACAAGGCGGAAGAGCCGGTGCGCTTCGCCCGCGTCCGCCCGCGCGCGTTCTTCGCCCGCCTCGAAGACAAATTGCAATGGGGCGTGCCGATCAAGTCTCGATGATTGAGATGGACTTCGGCACGATGATGCCGACTGCGGAGGCGCGCGGGAGCGCGCTACATCCATGTTGCGGCCGGAACGGACGCAACCATCGATGACCGAGATGGTGCCGGGATGAGCGAGCTGCTGCGGTTGACGATCGAGAACGTCGGGCTGATCGAGCGCGCGGAGCTCGAGCTGGCCGGCGGGCTGACGGTCGTCACCGGCGAGACCGGGTCGGGAAAGACGATGCTGATCGGCGGGCTCGCGCTCGCGCTCGGCGAGCGCGCCGAGGCGGACACCGTGCGCGCCGGCGCGGCGCGCGCGCGTGTGAGCTTGGAGATCGCGCCCGACGAAGCGCTGCGCGCACGGCTCGCCGCCAGCGGGTTCGCGCTCGAGGACGGCGACGATCTGATCGTGCAGCGCGAGGTGCTCGCCTCGGGCCGCTCGCAGGCGCGGATCAACGGCGTTCCGGCGAGCGCGAGTCAAGTGCGCGAGCTGGCCGGTGCGGTGGTCGACGTCGTCTCGCAGCACGAAGCGCAGCGGCTCCTCGCGCCCTCGTACGCGCTCGAGATCCTCGACCGCTTCGGCGGTGCCGAAAGCCTGGCGCTGCGCGAAGAGGTGCGCCGGCTGCACGACGATCTGCGCGCCGCGCGCGAGCGGTTCGAGGCGCTGCGCGACGACGACGGGCGCAAGCTCGCGCGTGCCGAGTTCGCGCGCTTCGCGCTCGGCGAGATCGACGCCGCCGGGGTCGAAGACGACGCCGAAGACGAGCGCCTGCGCGCGCGGCGCGACCTTTTGGCGAACGCGGAGCGCATCGCGGGCTCGCTCGCGACGGCGAGCGCGGCGCTCGAAGACGACGCCGGCGCGGTCGACGCGCTCGGTGCGGCCGAAACCGCGCTGCTCGGCCTGGCGCGCTACGGCGAGCGGTTCGCCGAGCTCGCGGGTGCCGCCGGGGCGCTGCAGTCGGACGCGAACGAGCTGGCGGCGCGGATCGCGCGCGAGCGCGACGCGGTCGACTTGGACCCCGCCGAGCTCGAAGCCGTCGGCGAGCGGCTCGACGCGCTCGACTCGCTCAAGCGCAAGTACGGCGGATCGCTGGCCGCGGTGCGCGCGCAGCGCGAAGCGTTCGCCGCCGAGATCGCCGAGGTCGACGAGCGCGACGAGCGCCTCGCCGCCGCGCAGCGCGAGCTCAAGGCGCTCGAAACCGGGCTGCGCGACCGCGCCGCGGCGCTCGGCGCACGCCGCCGCCAAGCCGCCGAGGCGATCGCGGAAGAGGTCGCCGGCGAGCTGGCCGCGCTGGCGATGCCGGCCGGGCGTTTGCGGATCGCGCTGGAGCCGCTCGAGGCGATCGGTCCGCACGGCGGGGAGCGCGCCGAGCTGCGCTTCACGGCGAATCCGGGCGAGCCCGAGCGCCCGCTGGCGCGCGTCGCGTCGGGCGGCGAGCTCTCGCGGGTGCTGCTGGCGCTCGTCGTCGTCCTCGCCGACCGCCGCGAGCGCACGGCACTGGTCTTCGACGAGATCGACGCGGGGATCGGCGGCGCGACGGCCTCGGCGGTCGGGGCCCGGCTGGCGCGGCTGGCGCGCAACGCCCAGGTCGTCTGCGTCACCCACCTCGCCCAGATCGCGTCGTACGGGGAGGCGCACGTCGCCCTGCGCAAGACGGAGCGGCGCGGCGCGACCACGATCGCCGCGTTCGCGCTCGAGGGCGACACCCGGCGCGCCGAGATCGCGCGGATGCTCTCCGGCGAGGAGCGCGGCGTCGCGCTGGAGCACGCGGCGGAGCTGCTCGCCCGCGGCCGGTGAGGGTTCGGACGGGGTGACCGCTCGCACATGCTCGGGACCCCGCGTGCCCGAAGTCGTTAACCAGGGGTGAGGAACCGCTCATTTCCCAGGGACGGCTAAACCGATGAAGGGTACGATGAGCTCGATGCGGGCGGTGCTTCCGGTCGTGGTGGCCGCGCTTCTCGTTCTGACCCCGCTCACGGCGCCCGCCCAGGACGCGCCGACGGTCCCCGGCGTGCTCGCCGCGCTCGCGGCCTCCCCCGAGCAGCCCGAAGAGTACAAGGCCTCCGTCGCGCTGCACGTGCGGATGCGCGTCTTCCCGTTCATTCGCCTGACGCTCCACGGCGACTCGTGGTACAAGCGCCCCGGCTTGTACCGGTTCGTCTTCCGCGGCGTCCCGCTGATCGCGCGCGCGTTCTCCGATATGAAGTACGACCTGGGCGATCCGGCGCACTGGCCGGACCGCTACGAGATCGCCTTCGCGCCGGAGTCGACCGCGGCCGTGCCGGTGCTGCGGCTGACGCCGAAATCGCCGGTGCTGGTGAAGACGCTGGACGTCGCGCTCGATCCGGCGCGTGGGCGGATCCTCAAAGCCGTTTGGTCGCGCAGCGACGGCGGCGTGATCACGCTGGTGCAGACGTATGCGCCGGTCGCCGGGCACGCGTTCGTCTCGAAGCAGACCGCGACGATCAATCTGCCGCGGATGAAGGCGGACCTCGAAGCCCAGTACGCCGACTTCAACACGGCCGAAGCGTCGGTCGGCGCGGTTCACCAGTAGCGAAGAGCACAGCGGCGCGGGTCATCGGCGTTCGCGCGCCGTACGAGACCGCGATGGCTCAGGTACATTTCGCCAGCGACAACAACGCCGCCGTCCATCCCGCCGTGCTCGCCGCACTCGCGGCGGTGAACGAGGGCCACGCGACCGCATACGGCGACGACGAGCACACCGCGCGCGCCGAGGCCGCGTTCCGCGCGCTGCTCGGTGAGGACGCGCACGTCTTCTTCGCGTTCAACGGGACCGGCGCGAACGTCGTCGCGCTGGCGTCCGCGCTGCGGCCGTACCAGGGCGTGATCTGTCCCGCCGGCGCGCACCTCAACGTTGACGAGTGCGCGGCGTTCGAGCGGTTCGCCGGCGCAAAGCTGATCGACGTCCCGGTCGAGAACGGCAAGCTCACGCCGGAGATCGTCGAGCGCAACGTGCGCGGCGTCGGCGACCAGCACCACGTGCAGCCCGGCGCGATCTCGGTCTCGCAGTCGACCGAGGTCGGGACGGTCTACACCGTCGACGAGCTGCGCGCGCTCGGCCAGGTCGCGCGCAAGCACGGGCTGTTCTTTCACGTCGACGGCGCGCGCATCGCGAACGCGGTCGCGGCGCTCGGGACCGACCTGCGCACGATGCTCGTCGAGACCGGCGTCGACGCGTGCACGTTCGGCGGGACGAAGAACGGGCTCGTCTTCGGCGAGGCGATCGTTTTCCCGAAGCGCCATCCCGCCCTCGACGCGCTGCCGTTCACCCGCAAGCAGGGGATGCAGCTCGCCTCGAAGATGCGCTACGTCGGCGTGCAGTACGAAGCGCTGCTGCGCGACGGCCTCTGGCTGAAGAACGCCGCGCACGCGAACGCGATGGCGAAGCTGCTCGCCGCGCGCCTGCGCGACCTCGACGATGTCGTCACCATCGCGTACCCGGTCGAAGCGAACGCCGTCTTTCCGATCCTGCCGCCGCACGCGGTCGAGCCCCTGATGCGCGAACGCCGCTTCTACATGTGGGACGCGGACAACAGCGTCGCCCGCTGGATGACGGCCTGGGACACGACGGCCGAGGACGTCCACGCGTTCGCCGACGCCGTGTGGCGCATCGCGCCCCGGCGAAAACCTGCGCCGTCAAACGGAGACGCCGCCCGCGAGGTCACCCTGAGCCCGTCGAAGGGTGAGAGCTGATCGTGCCGTTGGAGGACTTTCGCTACCGGCTCCCCGTGCGTGTCGTCTTCCGCGACATCGACTACTACCGGCACGTCAACAACGCCGTCTACATCACCTGGATGGAGAGCGCGCGGATCGACTACTGCAAGGTCGCCTTCGACCGCCCCCTCGGCGCGAAAACGAACGTCATCATGGCCTCGCAGTCGTTCAACTACGGAAAGCAGGTCGAGTACGACGACCGCCTCGTCGTCGGCTGCCGCTGCTCGCGCATCGGCAACAAGTCCCTCGACCTGACCTACGAAATCTACCGCGGCGAGGAGCGCGTGGGCCACGGCGTCTCGGTCTTAGTCGCATTCGACTACGCAGCCAACATATCCACTGTAGTACCGGAAGAATGGCGCCGCAAGCTATGCGAATACGAATATATTATGCCGCAAGTAATGCAAAAGATTGGGGAAGGGACAAGCACCGCAGCGCCGAAGGAAAACTAAAACCACAACGCAGGGAGGGTAATGAGCGATATGGTGAACCGGAAAACGCACGACCAGCTCGTTGAGATGATGAACGTCGCACTGACTCCCCTCAATCTGCGGTTCGCAAGGATCAGCCCGTATCGCGTCCCGAGCGTTCTCCTTCTCTCGCGTCAGCCCGGCTTCGACGAGGCCAAGAGCGACGTCGAGCTCGCCATGCTGATTCGTAGTCGGCTCAACGCCCAGCCGGAGCTTGCGGAGGCGATCAAGAACCTTGATATATCACTCGTATAGCATCAGTCGAGTGGTCGCTTTGTGGACCGTGGCCTTGGCCGCGGTCCTCTTTATTTTATGCGGATTCGGTTATTACGGACCGCATACATTCGGCACGCTCTCTGCTTGTCTCTACTCACGACCTGATTGCTCGCTCGCAGTGGCCAACTGGACACTGACAGCGATCGCGGCGCTCACGCTGGTCGCGGCGGCAGCCGCCTACTTCATTGAAGTGGAGCCATTGCTTACGTGTCGGCAGCAACTTTTGGGTGATGAGCCTAATCCGCGCAGTGTCGTGAACGTTTATATTGAAAGCGTCAACGCGGACGGAGTTGTCATCCTCGTCGGCCGGCAGCCGGTTGACTTCAAGCCCGCTCGGTTCGAAATCGCAACGTGCCGCTTTGCGAATGCAGGGCGATCGCCGCTTCTCACATTTGCTGCTACGCTCGCCGTTGCGCGGACGACCCGCGTCATGCGATTGGATCCCTGGGACGGGTCTCCGGTGGAAGTCACGCGGTCACGGCGAACGACGCGCGACATCGCTTTGGACCACCTTACGGCGTCGGACAACGAGTCCCAACGCGTGCTCTACGTCACCGTGTTTCGCGATGTTGCCCTTCGATTTGACACGGATGTGCGCTGGACGGGCGCGGCGACCGCCGCAGGACGGCGGCTGCGATTTGACGCGCCGCCGGCGTTGTCGTTCGAGCCGCCGGAGCGGCCGCTGCCACGGGTCAGCGTTCCGGGAGGCGGTGGATTTTGAGGACGTTGGTGCCGCCGGCGCCGACCGGCATACCGGAGGTGATGGCGATCGTTTCCCCGGGCGCGGCGTAGCCTTCGGCGACGATCCGCGCTTCGGCGATCTCGATCAGCGTCTCGATGTAGCGGTAGGTCTGCACGACCGACGATTCGACGCCCCACACGACCGCCATCCGGCGCGCTACTTCTTCCAGCGGCGTGAGCGCGACGATGCTGGCGCGCGGGCGGAACGAGCTGATGTGGCGCGCGGTGTTGCCGGTCGTCGTCCCGGTGACGACCAGGCGCAGGCCGAGCGAGTCTGAGGCGCCGACGGCGGCTTCGGCGATCGCCATGCCGATGTCTTCGTCGGCCTCGATCCCGCCGTAGTCGGTCGCGCGGCGCTTGCGGATCTCCTTGTACGGATATTTCCGCTCCACTTCGAGTGCGATCGTCGCCATGACGCGCACGGCCTCCAACGGGTACGTGCCGCGCGCCGTCTCGCCCGAGAGCATCACCGCGTCGGTGCCGTCGAGGATCGCGTTGGCGACGTCGGTCGCTTCGGCGCGCGTCGGGCGCGGCGATGAGATCATCGACTCCAGCATCTGCGTCGCGGTGATCACCGGCTTCGAACACTTGTTGGCGCGCTGGATCAGGTCTTTCTGCGCCATCGGAACCTCTTCGAGCGGGATCTCGATGCCGAGATCGCCGCGCGCGACCATGATGCCGTCGGCGACCTGCAAAATATCGTCGATGTGATCGAGCGCTTCGTGCTTCTCGATCTTCGCCATCACCGGGATCGACGCGCCGGCTTCCTCGATTCGTGATTTCACCCGCCGCACGTCCTCGGCGGTGCGCACGAACGAGACGGCGACCCAGTCGACGCCGTGCGCGACGCCGAAGTCCAAGTGCTCGAGATCGCGTTCGGTCACCGCGTCTAGGTCGAGCGTTCCGTCGGGGTAGTTGATCCCTTGCCGCTCGCGCAGCTCACCGCCGGTCTCGATCACGGTGCGCACGCGCGGCCCGTCGATGCCGGTGACGCGCAGCGCGATCGCGCCGTCGGCGAGGTAGACACGCTTGCCGACCTCAACGTCGCGCGCGAGGCCGGCGTACGAGACGCTGACCTGGTCGGCGTCGCCGGGAATCTGGTCGGTGGTCAGCGTGAACGGCCGGCCGGGCTGCAGCCGCACCGAGCCGGTTCCGTTGCTGAAGCTTCCGGTGCGCACTTTGGGGCCGGGAAGATCCTGCAGCACCGCGACGTGCACGTTCAGCTCGTCGGCGATGCGGCGCACGTCGGCGATCGTCGCGGCGTGCTCGTCGTGCGTGCCGTGCGAGAAGTTCAGCCGCACCACGTTGACGCCCGCCAAGAACAGCGCGCGCAGGATCTCCGGCTCGCGCGAGGCGGGCCCGACGGTCGCCACGATCTTCGTGCGCTTCGGCGGCGGATGCACCGGCGCGCGGGGTTCAGCGATTCCCGCCGGAAGCCTTTCGTCGGCACGCGGCATGGAGCGGCGCGCGATTCAGGAAAGAACCGCTCGCATGCGTGACGCGCGCGGTCGGGTGGGAAGGCCTCATGTCGATCGGCCGTCGTCGCGGCGCGACGCGCTCGCGCTCGGGCTCTCGTTCCTCGTCCACGGCTTGGTGTTCGCGCTGGTCGCGTTCTTCTGGAACAGCGCGCCCGGCGGGGCGCCGCGCGAGTCGGACGTCACCGCCGACGTGATCCTCGAAGAAGCCGCTCGGGCGCTTCCGCCCCCTCCGCCGGCGCCCGCGCGCGTCCCGGTCCCGACGCAGCGCCCGCGGACGCCGCGGCCGGTCGCGGTCCGCCCGGTGCCGCGCCGCCGCCTCGTCCCGCCGACGCCGCCCCCGCCGCGGCACCACGAGCTGGCCCGGATCCGCCCCTCGGCGCCGCCGCAGCCGACGGTCCCGCCGACCACGCGGCCCACCACGCCGCCGACGTTGCGGCCGACCGTTCCGCCGACGGTACGGCCGACCCGCGTCCCGACCGCGGAGCCGTCGGCAGTGGTCGCGGTCGAGACGTTGGAGCCGACCGTCGCGCCGACCGTGCGGCCGACGCGCCAGCCGACGATCCCGCCCACCGCGCCGCCGACGCTCGCTCCGACCGCGCCGCCGACCGCTGTGCCGACGGTTCGGCCGACCCGTCAGCCGACGGTCCCACCGACCGCCCCACCGACGCGGGTCCCGACCGCTCCGCCGACGGAGCGTCCGACGGCTGCCCCAACGGAGGCGCCGACAGCGCGGCCCACGGCGCGCCCGACCGCCGCGCCGACGACCGCGCCCGTCATCGCCGCGGCGACGGTGGCGCCGGTTCTCGCCACCGGGACGCCGCGCCCGCTCGCGACCGCGGCCGCGCTCGGCTCGCCGCGCCCGCTCGGCACGAGCGCGCCGCGACCCGCTGGGACGACCGCGGCCCGGCCGGCCGTCTCCGGTCCCGCC
>JAFAKB010000051.1 GCA_019235885.1 Candidatus Eremiobacterota bacterium
CCGACGACTACATCCCCAAACCGTTCGAGATGTCGGAGCTCGCCGCGCGCCTGCACTCCGCGCTGCGCCGTCCGCGGCTCGAGCAGCCCTCGATCGTTTCCTACGCCGACCTCACGATCGACCTCGACCGGCGTGACGTCAAGCGCGGTGACCGCCGGATCGATCTCTCGGCCCGCGAGTACGCGCTGCTGCTGACGTTCGTGCGCAATCCCGAGCGCGTCTTCACCCGCGACCAGCTGCTCGATCTCGTGTGGGGGACCGACCGCGACGTCGGCCCGGGTGCCGTCGAGACGTACGTTTCCTACTTGCGCGCGAAGATCGATGCGGGCTTCGAGCCGAAGCTGATCCGCACGATCCGCGGCGCCGGCTACGCGCTGCGAGCGCACTGATGTTCACCTCGTTCGCGCGGCGGCTGACGGGGTGGTACGTCGTGGCGGCGGTGACGGTGGTCGTCGTGCTGCTCGGCGCGTTCGCGATCGTCGGGCTCGGGGTGTACGTGCGCACCGTTCAAGACAGCATCGACGCCGACGCGCGCGAGGTGCAAGCGTTCGGGCAACGCGCCGCGGCGCGCCACGAACCGTTCGTCGCGGCGGCGGTCGAGATCGAGCAGCGCCTCGCGCGGCCCGGGATCCGGATGGTCGCAAGCGGTCCGTATCCGCACCGGCCGCGCGACGGCGATGCACGCGAAGGGCGCGTCCGCCCGCCGCAGTCGACGACGGCGCCGCTGGTGATGCGAGGGGCGCCGGCCACCGCGTCGGCGCGCGCGCACGACGACACGCCGCGCACGACGGAGCACCAGCCGGGTCCGCCGCTGCCGCCGAACGTGATCGTCGACGGAACGGTCCTGCACGGCGTCGACCCGCGCGAGATCACCACCGGCGGGAGCCGGATCGGCTTCGGGCTCGGAACCGCGCTCGGCGCGCACTTCACCCGCACCGAGCTGCTCGACGGCGACGTTCGGATCGTCCCCGATCCGAACGCGACGCTGCGCATCGCGCTGCTGCTGCTGGCCGCGGTGCTCGGCGTCGGCGCGCTTGGCGGCGTGCTGGCGTGGTTCGCCGGCCGCTACATCACCTCGCAGGTGCTGCGCCCGCTGGTCGACGTCACCCACGCGCTGCAGCGCTTCGCGACGCGCGACTTCACCCCGCAGCCGATCGCGGTCGCCGGCAAGAGCGAGTTCGACGCGATCGCGCTCGCGTACAACGCGGCATCGTCGCAAGTCGCGGCGGCGTTCGCCGAGCGGGAGCAGGCGGAGACGCAGATGCGCCAGTTCGTCGCGGACGCCGGCCACGAGCTGCGCACGCCGCTTACCATCGTGCTGGGCTACATCGACCTGCTTCGCCGCAAGGCCGACGCCGGCGACGAGCGCTCGCGCCGCATCTTCAACGCGATCGGGATCGAGGGCGCGCGCATGCGCACGCTGATCGACAACCTGGTGCTGCTGGCGAAGATGGAAGGCGAGGACCTGCGCCCGCCGGAGCCATTCGATCTGTGTCCGCTGCTCGAAGAGATCGTCGACGCGCGCCGGCTGATTCATCCGGGACTCCGCATCGAGCTGGACTGCAGCGTCGACGCGACGGCGATCGGCGACCGCACCGAGATCCACGAAGCGATCGCGAACGTCGTCGACAACGCGATCAAGTACGCGGGCTCGCCGGTTCGGATCGCCGCCAAGGCCGCCGACAGCGGGGTCGAGGTCACCGTCGCGGACGAAGGGCCGGGGATCCACCCCGAGGATCGCGCGGGAATCTTCGACCGCTTCTACCGCGGCGCGACGCGCGGCGAGGTCGAAGGCTCGGGGCTCGGGCTGGCGATCGCCAAGCGCGCCGTCGAGCGCGCCGGCGGAACGCTCACGCTGGTCGAGAGCTCGCCGCAGGGGACGACGTTCGCGCTGAGGTTGCGGGCCGACCGCGTGCGCGCGCGCGAACCGCGGCCGAGCCGCGCCTGAAGGATCCACCCGCTCGAGAAGCCGAGGGAGCCCTCGAAGGGCGTGGCGTTCGGCGCGGCGGGTACGCTGCACGCATGAACGAATTCGGGACGACCTCCGACCAATCGGTCCGATTTGATTCGGCGCCCGTCGTGGACGAAACCGCCGGCAACGAGCAGCACTCGATTCAAACGTACGTGAGCGACATGCTCGCGCTCGAGCGCCACATAGCGCAGCCGCTCAAGCGCCAGCTCGACATGCAGGACACCGCGAAGTACGGCGGCGCGCTGACGGTGATCTCGCAGCTGCAAAGCCTGTGCGCCTCGCACGTCACGGCGCTCGAGCAGTGCCTGGAGCAGCTCGGCGGACACGCAGCCAGCCCGGTGAAATCAGCCTGGAGCAGCCTGCTCGGCGCCGGCGCCGCGGCGATCGACAGCGCCCGCAAGACCAAGGTCTCGAAGAACCTGCGCGACGACTACACCGCGCTGAGCCTCGCCTCGATCAGCTATACGATGCTGTACGCGACGAGCGCCGGTCTGGGCGACGCGACGGTCGGCGACCTGGCGAAGCGGCACCTCGCCGACTATGCGCGCATCGTCATGCAGATCAACCAAGTGATCCCGGACGTGGTCCTCCAAGAGCTCCGCGACGACGGCGAAACCGTCCAAACCGGCGCCGCCGAACTGATCCGCCAAACGACCAACGAGGTCTGGAAAACCCAGGCGGACGTAACGCACTAAATGTGCGTCCGGGCGCGGGCCATCTCTCGGATACGGGGATGGTCCCGCTCCTGCGTCTTCACCCACTCTTCGACGTCGGGGACCTGAGCGGCGGTGCGAAAGCGCCAGTAGTAGACGTTGAGGTCGCCCATGAAGGCGAAGCGCTCCTTGGCGTCGCTGCATGCGGCGTCGTAGTCGCCAAACGAGTGCTGGTAGTTCCGCATCGAGCCGTACTCGCGTTCTAGCTCTAATAGAGTGCGCGCATTGCGGATCGTGCCTTCGATTCTTGCTTTCGAGTGGATGATGCCGTCGGTGTGCATCAAGCGGTCGACGTCCATGTCGCCGTACGCCGCGACTCTTTCCACGTCAAATTCTTCAAAGGCCGCGACATAGTTTTGCCAGCGCGCGTCGATGAACGACCACGACATGCCGGCCTGCATCACCGCGCGGGTGATGATCGCCAGATGATCGCTCAGCGTGGGGTTCTCGACGACGTGCGGGATTCGGTCCGGCGGCGTCGGTTTGCGCGCCGGTCTAGAAGTTTTGCTTGACGGTCCACTCGCTTTCGGGATGGCTTTTCTCCAGGTCGTGCCAGGCGTGGAGGAGGTCGTTCGCGCTGTGCGAGGCGCGGTAGGCGCTCACGCCGGTGTAGTATTGCGCTTCCGCTGCGACCAGCGCGGTCGGAAACCGGCGCAGGATTTCCTCGTACAACGCCTTCGCCTGGTCGTACTCTTTGCGGCGCAGGCGCGCGTGGGCGACGGCGGCGATGAGCTGCGGGGCGAACTCCGCCGGTGGGAGGTAACCGTTCCAGCGGTAGAGCTCGGTGCCGTCGGCGTCGAGGACGCGGAGGTCGGGCGTCCAGACGTGCCGGTAACGGTCCAGAACCGGCTGGTTCGCCTCGACGGTGTTGTCCAACTGAAACGGGACGGTGAGGCGTTCGATCGCCTCGCGGACCGGGACTTCGGGATACGTCACGGTATCCAGCGCCTTGCAGCCGCCTCAAGTCGGGTTGAAGACGTCCATCAGGATCAGACGCTGGCCGTCGTGCGCCTTTTGCAGCGCCTCGTCGAGCGACGGCAGCCACGCGATCTCGCTCATGCTTCTCTCTCTTCAAGCAGGGGTGCGCCGTCATCATACCCCATGATCCGACGTGTGGCGCAGGCGAAGACGTGGGTCTTGGCGGCCGCGATCATCGGCTCGGCGATGACCTTCATCGACGGGACGGCGGTCAACGTCGTTTTGCCGATCATCCAGCGGGAACTGGGCGCGGACGCCGCGCAGATGCAGTGGGTCGTCGAGGCGTACGCGCTCTTTCTTTCCGCGCTGATCCTGCTGGGCGGCTCGCTCGGCGACCTCTACGGACGCCGGAAGCTGTTCGTCCTCGGCATCCTGGTCTTTGCGGTCGGATCGCTCGGATGCGCGATCGCGCCCAGCGTAAACGTGCTGATCGCGGCGCGCTGCGTGCAAGGGATCGGCGCGGCGTGCGCGATGCCGGAGTCGCTCGCGCTGATCAGCGCGACTTTCGAAGGCGCCGAGCGCGGGCGCGCGATCGGGCTGTGGTCGGGGTTCGCCTCGATCACCGGCGCGGCGGGGCCGGTGCTCGGCGGCTGGCTCGCGCAGCACGCCTCGTGGCGCTGGGTCTTTCTGATCAACTTGCCGCTCGCGGTGTGCGTGCTCGCGATCGCGGTGGCGTGCGTCCCGGAGAGCCGCGACGAGGAGATGCCGCAGCACCTCGATCTCCCCGGCGCGCTCCTTGCGACGCTGGGCCTCGGCGCGTTCACCTACGGCCTGATCCAATCGCAAGGCGGGCATCCGGGCCTGCGCGGGGTCGCCGCGCTGATCGGTGGTGTGCTGCTGTTGGGCGTCTTCGTGTGGGCAGAGCGGCGTTCGCGGGCGCCGATGATGCCGCTCGAGCTGTTCCGCTCGCGCACGTTCAGCGCCGCCAACCTCTACACGCTGCTGCTGTACGCGGCGCTCGGCGGCTCGCTGTACTTCTTGCCGTTCGTGCTGATCGACGTGCAGCGCTATTCGCCGACGGCGGCGGGCGCGGTGTTCCTGCCGTTCATCCTGCTGCAGTTCTTCGCCTCGCGCTGGTCGGGCGGGCTGGTCGCGCACATCGGCGCGCGCGTGCCGCTCGTCGCCGGGGCCACGATCGCGGGGATCGGCTTCGGGCTGTTTGCCGTTCCCGGAATCGGCGGACCGTACTGGACGACGTACTTTCCCGCCGTCGTCGTGCTCGGGATCGGCGGCGTGCTGTTCGTCGCGCCGCTCACCACCACGGTCTTCGACGCCGTCGACACCGAGAAGAGCGGGGTCGCGTCGGGCGTGAACAACGCCGTCGCGCGCACCGCCGGATTGCTCGCAGTGGCCGCGTTCGGCATCGTGCTGGCCGGTGTGTTCAACTTGAGCTTCGACCAGCGGATGGCGCGCCACCACGTCAGCGCGCAGACGGCGAAGATCGCGCACGACGACCGCGCGCGCCTCTACGCCGGAACGGTTCCGAACGACGTCCCGCTGCAAGATCGTCCCGCCGTCGCGGACGCCGTGCGCGAAAGCTATCTGGCCGGCTTTCGAGCGGTGATGATCGCTTCGGCGCTGGTGTGCTTTTTGGCCGCGCTCGTCGCCGCGCTCGCGATTCCGCGGCAGCCGATCGCCGCCCCGAAAGCACAGGTCAAAGCGGCCGCCTAAGGGGCGTGCGGTCAGTCGCGGCGCAGGCTGCGGCGGTCGTAGAGCTGCGCGTCGGCCGCGATCATCGCTTCGGCGAACGGCGTGCGCGCGTCGAACGCGGCGACGCCCCACGAGATGCGCGCCGGCAGCGCGGCGTCTTCGGCCAGGACGGCGAGATCGCGCTCGCAGCCGCCGAGCATCGCGCGCACCTCGCCGGTGCCGGCGCCGTTCCAGACGCCGGCGAACTCGTCGCCGCCGATGCGGTAGATCGTGCCGCTCGCGCCGGCGCGCTCGCGCAAGCAGCGCGCCGTGCTCGCCAGCGCGTGGTCGCCGGCGGCGTGGCCGAAGCAGTCATTGATCGTCTTGAGCCCGTCGAGGTCGATCATCGCGACGACGCCCGCGGCGGGCGGCTCCGCGATCCGCTCGAGAAACGCCGCGCGGTTCGGGATCCCGCACAGCGCGTCGGTGTATGCGGCGTCGCGCAGCGCGCGCTGCGCGCCGGCGAGCTCGGCGTTGCGGCGTTCGAGCTCGAACTGCGCGGCGTCGGTCGCCTGCACGACCAGCGCGACGCCCAGCGCGATGTCGAGCACCATCGTCAGGTAGCTTTCGAGCCCGAGATAGTTCGCCGGGAACTGCACGCCGGCCAGCGTGAGCAGCGGAACGTGCGCGTAATCGAGCGTCAGCGCGGCGAGCACGCCGGTCAGCAGCCGCGCGCCGAAGCCCGCGCGCGGCGCGCGCAACAGCTCGACGACCGCCACGCCGAGGAGCAGCGCGAAGAACGTCGAGTGCAGCCGGTACACGTCCAGAAACACGCTGGACTTCAGGGTGCCGAACGCGGTGAACCCGATCCCCACCGCGAGGGCGCCGATCAGCCAGCCGGGGACGGGGCGCGCGCCGCGCCGCAGCCGCGCGCCGGCGACGAAGGCGACCGCGCACAGATCTTCGAGCAGCGCGTAGGCGATCGTCGCCGCCGGGAGCGGCGGAAGAAGTCCGGCGTCGCGCCCGACGGCGGCGACGGCGAGGACCAGCAGCGCGAGCGCGTTCGCGCCGAGCCCGAGCGTCCAGGCGTCGAACGGGCGCCGCCCGAGCGAGCGGCGCACCAATGCGGCCAGGACTGTCAGCAGCGCCAGCACGCCGAGCTGAAGGAACATCGAGAGGTATCCGACGAGGTGCTCGCCGAGCGGGGCCATCACGCTCGTTATCGGCCAGAAGGAAAAGGCCCATAAGCCTCCCGGTTTGCGCGGCGGGAATACTCTCGGGCGATGACCGTCCTGGACGATCTTCCGTCGCCGGCGGCGAGCGAGCCGACGCCGCGCCGCATCCTTCGGCCGCACACGGCGCGCGAGCGGTTCGACGCGGTGGCCCGATTGCGCGAGGAGCTGGGCCGCCCGCCGGTGGGGCTGCTCGCGGCGTTCAGCGTCAAGACGAACCCGCGCGCCGAGCTGCTGCGGCTGGCGCGCGAGCACGGCTTCTTCGCCGAGGTCATCTCAGCCGACGAGCTGGAGTGGGCGCAGCGCCAAGGCTTCGTGCCCGAAGAGATGATCTACAACGGACCCGAGCCGCTGCTCGAGCGCGCCGCCGGCGAACGGCTCGCCTTCGCATTCGCCGACAGCGTCGAGGCGTTCGCGAGCAACCTCGACCGCCGCGTCGCGCACGTGCACGGCGTGCGGCTGCGGCCCTCGATGATCGCTTCGCGGTTCGGCGTGCCGGTCGACGACGAAGCGCAGCTGACCGCGCTGGTCGCCGCGGCGCCGCCGGGGACGGCGCTCGGGGTTTCCTTCCACGCCCGGCACGAAGACTTTCACGGCGCGTCGTGGCGCGACGTCGCGGGCGACGTCCTGGACCGCGCGGTCGCGCTCGAAGCGCGCACCGGCCGGCACGTTGTCGCGTTCAACGTCGGCGGCGGTTGGACACCGGACGAGTTCGACGCGAGCTTTGAGCGCGACGTTCGCTGGCTCGTCGAGCGCATCGTCGATCTGCTGCCGGACTGCACGAAGCTGTTGTTCGAGCCGGGTCAAGCGGTGTGCACGCCGACCGAGGCACTCCTCACCCGCATCGTGGAAGTGCGCGCGCGCCGCGGGCGGCGTGAGGCGGTGATCGATCTGGGGTATTCCGACTGGCCGCAGATGCACGCGTACGTGCACGGCTTTTTCGCCTGGCGCGACGGCCGCTGGACGCCGCTCGGGCGCGGGCCGGACCGGCTGCTCGGGCGCACCTGTTTGGAATACGACCTCGTCGACGGGCTGCGCTTCCCGCCCGACGTCGCGGCCGGCGACACGTTGCTGATCGCCGACACCGGCTCGTACGACCATTCGATGGCGTTCGATTTCGCGCGCGGGGATGAACGCCACCGCACGTTTTCCCCATAGCGAGCAGGCGCCCGCAGCCGTTTGCCGGGCCGCCGAGCAGGGGAACACAATCTCGCTCAGATGCACACCCCGATCGCCGAGACGACGTACGTGCTGCCGATCCGACGCACCATCGTTGAACCGCACGACGATTTGGCTGCGTACCTCGAAGTGCTCGCTCGCCTTTTGCCCGTCGTCGTCGTGGACGGCTCGCCGCCCGCCGTCTTCGCGGCGCACCGTGCGAGCTGGCCGCGCGCCGTGGAGCACGTGCCGGTCGACGAAGACCGCCGCATCGACCTCAACGGCAAAGTCGCCGGCGTGGTGACCGGACTGCGCCGCGTGCGCACGCCGAAAGCCGTGATCGCCGACGACGACGTGCGCTACGACCCGTTCGCGCTGCGGCGCGTCGCCGCGCTGCTCGACGGCGCCGACGTCGTGCGCCCGCAGAACGTCTTCGTTCCGCTGCCGTGGCACGCGCTGCTCGACACCGGCCGCACGCTGATCGCGCGCGCGACGGGCGGCGATTGGCCCGGAACGCTCGGCGTCCGGATGGACGCCTATCGCCGCGCCGGCGAGTACGACGGCGACGTGCTGTTCGAGAACCTGGAGCTGGTGCGCACGGTGCGCGCCGCCGGCGGGCGCGAGCACGTCGCATACGATCTGTTCGTCGAACGCCGCGCGCCGGCGACCGCACGGTATCTGTCGCAGCGCGTGCGGCAAGCGTACGACGAGCTCGCGCGGCCGCGGCGGCTCGCGGTGCAGCTTTCGCTCGCGCCCGCGATGGCGCTCGCCGCCTACCGCTTCGGTCCGGCCGCGCTCGCCGCGTTCGCGCTCGGTTCGGTGCTCGTCGCGGAGAGCGGCCGGCGCCGCGCCGACGGGCGCCGTGTCTTTCCCGCGCTTGCCGCGGCGTGCGCGCCAGCGTGGGTCGCCGAGCGCGCGCTCACGTCGTGGGCGGCGCTCGGGCTGCGGCTCGCGCGCGGCGGCGTGCGGTACTCGCACGGCCGGCTGCGGGTGGCGGCGAACTCGGAACGCGCGTTGCGCGAGCGCTATGCGGCGAAGACGGCGCCCGCGCTGGCCGCGGTGCAGCCGTGATCGCGCTCGAGCACCTCGAGTGCGCGTGGCGCAACCCGTTCGAGAGCGACGCCGCGCGCGCGAACTCCTCGTATCTCGCGCCGCACGACGGCGACTTGCTGCGGCTGCTCGAGACCGCGCCGACGCCGCCGTTCGCGCGCGTCGCGCACGCCTCGTTCCGCGCGTTCGTAAACGACGCTCGGTTCTCGTGCCTGGGCGCGAAGGCGGCGATCCACCGCGGCAACTACCGCTTCGGAGCCTACGCGCGGCTCGACGATCCCGCGGTCACCGAAGGGCTTGCGCGCGACCTGTACGCGTTCGCCGCCGAGCGGAAACGTTTCGAGAGCGAGTTCACCACCTACGTGGCGGTCTTTCGCGAGCGCGCGCACGACGACGAGCTTGCGTTCGAGCGCGCGCTGTGGTCGCAGCTGCAGCGCCTGCACGACCTCGACGTGCGGTATCATCCGTGGGATGCGCGGGTCAGCAGCGATCCGGCCGATCCGAGCTTTTCGTTCAGCGTCGCGGGCGCTGCGTTCTTCGTGATCGGGATGCACCCGAACGCGTCGCGCGCGGCGCGGCGGTTCGCCTGGCCGACGCTCGTTTTCAACGCCCACGAGCAGTTCGAGCGCCTGCGCGCCGACGGGCGCTTCCGTGGCCTGCAGCAACAGATCCGCGCGCGCGAGCTGCGGCTCGATGGAACGATCAACCCGAACCTGTCCGACTTCGGCTATCACTCCGAGGCTCGCCAGTATTCCGGCCGGGCCGTCGAGGCGAACTGGGCGTGTCCGTTCACAGCGAAGCGCTGACCGAGATACCGCCGCGCAGCGGGACGGCGTTCGTCCTGGAGCGCGGCGAGGAGCTGACGATCGTCGATCCGGACGGCGGACAAGTCGCGGACCTCGTCGCGTTCGTGGCCGGCGACGTGCGCGAGACGCTGAGCAACGGCCGCACCTTCGACTACGAGCGAACGCTCGCGCTGGCGGCGGGAAACCGCTTGTGGTCGAACCGCTCGCGCCCGCTGCTGACCATCGTGCGCGACGATGTGGGCACGCACGACTTTCTGCTGACGCCGTGCAGCCGCGAAACCTGGCGCATCTGCTACGGTGGCGAGCACGACGACGTTCCCGGCTGCTTCGGTAACCTCGTCACGGCGCTGGCGGCGTTCGGGATCGAGCCGGACGCGATCCCCACGACGTTCAACGTCTTCATGCACGTGGCGGTCGGCCCCGGCGGCGCGCTGACGGTGGTTCCGCCGCGCTCGCGCGCCGGCGACGCGCTCGTCCTGCGGGCCGAAGAGCGCTTGGTGATCGGGCTGACGGCGTGCTCGGCGGCCGCTTCGAACGGCGGCACGTTCAAACCGATCCGCTACGGCCGGCTGAAGCCGGCCTCGGAGTAGCGCGCGCCTGCTTGGCCGAGGCGGCCGGCGCGCGTTGACGCTCTGGGCCCAAGATGGTATGCTTCGGAGGTTCCGGCCGGACCGCCGTGGTTCGGTCGCTTTCGTGTGCAATCCGGAGAACTGAGTGCCGACGATCTCCCAGCTGGTCCGTAAGGGCCGCGAGAAGCAGCAGAAAAAGGTGAAGACCCCGGCGTTCCGCGTCGTCTCGACCGGACCCAAGCCGGGTCACCCCGACCTGCCCAACCGGACCTTCGAGGTCCCGGGTAATCCGCAGCGCCGCGGCGTCTGCACTCAGGTCAAGACGATCACCCCGAAGAAGCCGAACTCGGCGCTCCGCAAGGTCGCCCGCGTGCGGCTGACCAACGGCGAAGAGGTCAAGGCCTACATCCCGGGGATCGGCCACAACCTCCAGGAGCACTCGGTCGTCCTCATCCGCGGCGGCCGCGTCAAAGATCTCCCCGGCGTTCGCTACCACATCATCCGCGGAACGCTCGACACCTCCGGTGCGGCGAACCGCAAGCAAGGCCGCTCCAAGTACGGCGCCAAGCGCGGCGCCAAGAAGAAATAAGGAACCGCGTTCTCATGCCGCGTAAGGGCCCCGTCCCGAAACGTCCGATCCTGCCCGATCCGAAGTTCGGCTCGAAAGTTCTCGCGCGCTTCATCAACAAGGTGATGCTGCGCGGGAAGAAGTCGGTCGCCGAGCTGATCACGTACGACGCGCTCGAGCTGATCGCGACCCGCACCGGGCGCGAGCCGATGGACGTCTTCAACCAGGCGCTGGGCAACGCGATGCCGCTGGTCGAAGTCCGTCCCCGCCGCGTCGGCGGTGCGACGTACCAAGTTCCGATGGAAGTCCGTCCCGATCGCCGGCAGGCGATGGCGATGCGCTGGCTGATCAGCTACGCGCGGCAGCGGCCCGGCAAGTCGATGACCGAGAAGCTCGCCAACGAGCTGATGGACGCGTCGAACAACCAGGGCAACTCGATCAAGAAGCGCGAGGACACCCACAAGATGGCGGAGGCGAACAAAGCCTTCGCGCACTACCGCTGGTAGCGGAACCCCTTTCCCTGTAGCACCATGCCTCTCAAACGCGAATATCCGCTCGACCGCACCCGAAACATCGGGATCGCTGCACACATCGACGCCGGCAAGACCACGGCGACCGAGCGGATTCTCTTTTACACCGGCCGCACGCACAAGATCGGCGAGGTCCACGACGGCGCCGCGACGATGGACTGGATGGTCCAGGAGCAGGAGCGCGGGATCACGATCACGTCGGCCGCGACCGCTTGCACCTGGCGCAATACGCGCATCAACATTATCGATACGCCAGGCCACGTGGACTTCACGGTCGAGGTCGAGCGCTCGCTGCGCGTCCTCGACGGCCTGGTCGCGCTGTTCGACTCGGTCGCCGCGGTGCAGCCGCAGTCCGAGACGGTGTGGCGCCAGGCGAACAAGTATGCCGTCCCGCGCATCATCTTCGTCAACAAGATGGACCGCATGGGCGCGGACTTCTTCAACTGCGTCCGCCAGATTCGCACGCGCCTCGGCGCGCCGGCGACGCCGATCCAAGTTCCGATCGGCGCCGAGAACGAGTTTGCGGGCGTCGTCGACCTGTTCAACATGAAGAAGATCGTCTACACCGACGATCTCGGTTCGACGATGGCGCAGGAGCCCGTCACCGAAGCGGACGGAGAGCTCTACACGACCGCGCAGGAGTGGCGCCAGGCGCTGATCGAGGCGATCGCCGAGCAGGACGACGAGCTGCTCGAGATGTTCTTCGCCGAACAAGAGATCCCGGTGGAGCGCCTGCACAAGGCGTTGCGCGCCGCGACGATCCAGGGCAAGGTGCTGCCGATGCTCTGCGGCTCGGCGTTCAAGAACAAAGGCGTGCAGCCGCTGCTCGACGCCGTGGTCGACTTTCTGCCCTCGCCGCTCGACGCCAAGCCGATCACCGGCAAGGACCCGCAGCACGAGGACTCGGAGATCACGCGCAAGCCGAGCGACGACGAGTACTTCTCGGCGCTGGCGTTCAAGATCGCGACCGACCCGTACGGCAACCTGACGTACTTCCGGGTCTATTCCGGCGTGCTCGAAAAGGGCTCGTACGTCTACAACGCGCGCAGCGGCCGCAAGGAGCGCATCGGGCGCATCCTGCGCATGCACGCGAACCATCGCGAGGACATCGACGCGATCGGCGCCGGCGACATCGCAGCGGCGGTCGGGCTCTCCGACACGCGCACCGGCGACACGCTGTGCGACGAGAAGCACCCGATCCTGCTGGAGTCGATCACCTTCCCGGAGCCGGTGATCCACCAGGCGATCGAGCCGAAGACGAAGGGCGACCAGGACAAGATGGGCGTCGCGCTCTCGCGCCTCGCTCAGGAAGATCCCACCTTCCGCATGCGCACCGACGAGGAGACGCAGCAGACGATCATCGGCGGGATGGGCGAGCTCCATCTCGAGATCATCATCGACCGCTTGAAGCGGGAGTTCAAAGTCGAGGCGAACGTCGGCAAACCGCAGGTCGCGTACAAAGAAGCGATCACGAGGAAGGTCGAGAAACAGGGCAAGTTCGTCCGGCAGACCGGCGGCAAAGGCCAGTACGGTGACGTGTGGCTGCGCCTGGAGCCGGGCGAGCCGAACACGGGCTATCAGTTCGTGTGGGGCATCGTCGGCGGCGTGATCCCGAAAGAGTTCCAGAAGCCGGTTCAGGAAGGGATCCGCGAGGCCGCCGAGTCCGGAGTGCTGGCGGGCTACCCGGTCCTCGACTTCAAGGCGACGGTCTTCGACGGCTCGTTCCACGACGTGGACTCCAGCGAGATGGCGTTCAAGATCGCCGGCTCGATGGCGTTCAAGGAAGCGAACCGCGCGGCGGGGCCGATCCTGCTCGAGCCGATCATGGGCGTCGAGGTGACCGCGCCGCGCGACTACATGGGCGCGGTCAACGGCGACCTCAACCGCCGCCGCGGCCAGATCCAGTCGCAGGACGAGGCGATCGGCGGCGCGGTCGTCATCAAGGCGAACGTTCCGCTCAGCGAGATGTTCGGCTACGCGACCGACCTGCGCAGCGCGACGCAAGGGCGCGCGACGTACACCATGGAGTTCTCGCACTACGAGAAGGCGCCGAAGTCCGTCGAGGAAGAGATCGTCGCCAAGGCTCAAGGAAAAAAACTCGCGACCGCTTAGGGGATGACGAAGACGAGGACGGCGACGACAAGGACAAGCCGCCTCGCCGGAAACGCTAGAGCCCGACAGCGGGCGGCTAGCGCGCACACGACCCACAGGCACTTCACCTCCGCGCACATCACAAAAAAAGGACAGTAAAAAAGGGCATCATGGCAAAGGCAAAGTTCGAGCGGTCGAAGCCGCACGTCAACATCGGGACGACGGGACACGTCGACCACGGTAAGACGACGCTTACGGCTGCGATCATCAACTGCCTCTCGACCGAGAACGCGAGCATCCAGAAGCGCAGCGTCGACGACATCGACAATGCGCCCGAGGAGAAAGAGCGCGGTATCACGATCGCGATCTCGCACCAGGAGTACGAGACGGCGAAGCGCCACTACGCGCACGTCGACTGCCCCGGTCACGCCGACTACATCAAGAACATGATCACCGGCGCGGCGCAGATGGACGGAGCGATCCTGGTCGTCGCGGCGACCGACGGTCCGATGCCGCAGACGCGCGAGCACGTGCTGCTCATGCGCCAGGTCGGCGTGCAGAAGATCGTGGTGTTCCTCAACAAGGTCGACCTGGTCGACGACGAGGAGCTCCTGGAGCTCGTCGAGCTCGAAGTGCGGGAGCTGCTCTCGGCGTACGAGTACCCCGGCGACGAGGTCCCGGTCATCCGCGGCTCGGCGACCAAGGCGCTCAACAGCTCCGGCAAGCGCGGTGATGCGGACGCCGACTGCGTGTTCAAGCTCATGGACGCGGTCGACGAGTACATTCCGACGCCCGAGCGCCCCGTCGACAAGCCGTTCCTCATGCCGGTCGAAGACGTCTTCACGATCACCGGCCGCGGGACGGTCGGAACCGGTCGCGTCGAGCGCGGTCAGATCAAGGTCGGCGAAGAGGTCGAGATCGTGGGACTCAAGGACGAGTCGCGCAAGACGGTCGTCACCGGCATCGAGATGTTCCGCAAGCTGCTCGACGCGGGGATCGCCGGCGACAACGTCGGCGTGCTGCTGCGCGGCGTGGAGCGCAACGACATCGAGCGCGGCCAAGTCCTCGCGAAGCCCGGCTCGATCAAGCCGCACAAGAAGTTCAAGGCCGAGGTGTACGTCCTCTCCAAGGAAGAGGGCGGGCGCCACACGCCGTTCTTCGCCAACTACCGCCCGCAGTTCTATTTCCGCACGACCGACGTGACCGGCACGATCAAGCTGCCGGAAGGCGTCGAGATGGTGATGCCCGGCGACAACGTCCAGATGGACGTCGAGCTGATCACGCCGATCGCGTGCGAAGAGGGACTCCGTTTCGCGATCCGCGAGGGCGGCCGCACGGTCGGCGCCGGCGTCGTGACGACGGTCGCCGACTAACGACGATGTCGAAGCAGAAGATTCGTATCAGGCTCAAGGCGTACGATCACCGCGTGCTCGATCAGTCGGCCGAGCGCATCGTCGACACGGCGAAGCGCACGGGCGCGTTCGTCAGCGGTCCGGTGCCGCTCCCCACGGAGATCAACCGGTTCTGCGTCAACCGGTCCCCGCACGTCGACAAGAAGTCGCGCGAGCACTTCGAGATGCGCACCCACAAGCGCCTCATCGACATTCTGCAGGCCTCGCCGAAGACGATGGACGCGCTGATGCACCTCGACTTGCCGGCGGGCGTGGACATCGAACTGAAGGCGTGAGCCGGCCCCGTCACCCTGAGCCTGTCGAAGGGTGAGCGACAATCCCGAACGGACGGACCCCGGCCCCCAACGGCCGGGGTCTTTCTTCGCCGCGGTCCTTCGGTAGGGTTTCCGGCCGGGCGTCGAACCAGCCGGGATGCCGACGCCGATCGACGTCACGTACGAGCGGACATTCAGCGGGACGACGCGCCGGATCTTCGAGCTGCTCAGCGACATGGGGACCTCGCAGGACCGGGTGTGGCCGTTCGCCTCGCAGCCGTTCATGCGCAGCCCGGGCCCGCTGACGCCCGGGACGACGGAGGAGTGGCACCTCGGACTGCACTCCGTGCTCGAAGACGTCCAGCCCGAGAAGCAGATCGTCTGGCGGATCGACACTGAGGGAGTCGACGGGACCCACACGTTCTCGCTGGAGGCCGACGGCCGCCGCGTCACCGTGCGCCACCGGCTCACGGCGACGCTCGACGACGTGCAGGGCCGCCTGCTCTGGCGCCGTCTCGAGGAGCAGCACGAGCGCGCCATCGAGGGACTTTTCGACAAGCTGGCACGCGTCCTGAAACGCTAGCGGTCGTGGTACGGTCCGAAACGGCATGAAGCTGCGCAGACTCGGTCGCGGCGGTCCCTTGGTCAGCGAGGTGGGCCTAGGCTGCATGGGGATGTCCGAGTTCTACGGCCGGCCCGACGATGCGGAGTCGATTCGGACGATTCAGCGCGCGCTCCAGCTGGGCATCACCTTCCTCGACACCGCCGACATGTACGGTGCGGGCCGCAACGAGGAGCTCGTCGGCCGCGCGATCGCCGGGCGCCGCGAGCAGGTTTTTCTGGCGACGAAGTTCGGGATCGTGCGCGATCCGAACGATCCGTCCCGGCGCGGGATCAGCGGGAAGCCCGCCTACGTGCGCGCTGCCTGCGAAGCGTCGTTGCGCCGGCTCGGCGTCGACTACGTCGACCTGTACTATCAGCACCGCGTCGATGCGGAGACGGCAATAGAAGAGACCGTGGGCGCGATGCACGAGCTCGTGCGCGAAGGCAAGGTGCGGTATCTGGGTCTCTCGGAAGCAGCGCCGCCGAACATTCGCAAGGCAGCCGCGACCGCGCCGATCCACGCGCTGCAGAGCGAGTACTCGCTGTTCAGCCGCGACCCGGAAGCGAACGGGGTGTTCGAGACGGTTCGCGAGCTCGGGATCGGCTTCGTCCCGTACAGCCCGCTCGGCCGCGGAATCCTCACCGCGAAGATCACCGGTGTCGACGAGCTTCCGGCGGACGATTTCCGCCGCTCCAACCCGCGCTACGCGAACCAGAACTTCGACCGCAACGCCGCGCTGGTGAAGCGGCTGGAAGAGCTCGCGTCCGAGATCGGCGTCACGCCGGCCCAGCTGGCGCTGGCGTGGGTGCTCGCGCAAGGCGAGGAGATCGTTCCGATCCCGGGCACCAAGCGCGTGAGCTATCTCGAAGAGAACGCCGCTGCCGCGGAGGTCCGTCTTACGCCGCCGCAGCTCGCGCGCATCGAAGCGATCGTGCCCCGCGGCGCAGCGGCCGGCGACCGGACGGCGGACATGCGCTTCGTGAACCGTTAGCCGAAGCGCGGGCGTCAGCCGAACGCGTTCTCGCCGGTGAGCGCTTGGCCCAGGATCAGCGTGTGGATCTCGCTGGTGCCCTCGTAGGTCAGCACGCTCTCCAAGTTGTTCATGTGGCGGATCACCGGGTATTCGAGCGTGATCCCGCTCGCGCCGAGGATCGTGCGCGCTTCGCGGCAGACCGCGAGCGCTTCGCGGACGTTGTTGAGCTTGCCGAACGAGACGTGCGCGGGGTGCGCCTTGCCCTGATCCTTCAGCCGGCCGACGTGCAGCGCGACCAGCAGGCCTTTGTTGATCTCGAGCATCATGTCGACCAGCTTTTTCTGCGTGAGCTGGAACGCGCCGATGTGCTTGCCGAACTGCACCCGCGTCTTGGCGTACTCGAGCGCGCTCTCGTAGCACGCGCGCGCCGCGCCGAGCGCGCCCCACACGATCCCGTAGCGCGCTTCGTTCAGGCACGAGAGCGGTCCGCGCAATCCTGAGACGTTCGGCAAGATCGCGTCCGCCGGAACGCGACAGTCCTCGAAGACAAGCTCCGAAGTCACCGACGCGCGCAAGGAGAGCTTTTTTTCGATGTTGCGCGTCGAAAAGCCCTGCGTGCCTTTCGGTACGATGAAGCCGCGTATCGAGCCGCTGCGGTGCCCGTCCTGCGGGTCGAGCCGCGCCCACACGATCGCAAGGTCGGCCATGCCGCCGTTGGTGATCCACGCTTTCGTCCCGTTCAAGACGTAGTCGGAACCGTCGCGCCGTGCGACCGTCCGCATTCCGGCCGGATCGCTGCCGAAATCCCATTCCGTCAGTCCGAAGCAGCCGATCGCCTCACCGGCCGCCATTCGCGGCAGCCACGCCTCTTTCTGTTCTTCCGAGCCGTGCGCCCAGATCGCGTACATCGCCAGCGAGCCTTGCACGGAGACGAACGAGCGAAATCCGGAGTCGCCCGCTTCGAGTTCGAGGCACGCGAGCCCGTAGGCGACCGCGCTCGTCCCCGCGCAGCCATAGCCGTGCAGATGCATCCCGAGCAGGCCGAGATCGCCGATCTCCTTCGCCATTGCTTTCGGAAACGTGTGGTCTTCGAACCATTCCGCGATGTTCGGCAGCACGCGGTCGCGCACGAACGCGCGGACGGTGTCGCGGATGAGCCGCTCGTCGTCGTTCAGCAGCGCGTCGATCCCGAGAAAGTCGGTCGGCGAGGGCGCCGGCGGCGCGGCGCGGTGCATGTCGGTGCTCGCGGTCGTCATCCCGCGCAGGTTCGGGAGCCGCCGCGGGCGCTCCCCGGCACGGTCGTCGGATGAGGTACTGGTCCGAGGACGAAATCGGCCGGCTTTCATCGCGGGCCTTGTTGTCGCGCCGAGACGCGTGATAGGTTCGGCGTGAGATGGTCGAGACAAAGATCCCGCGCTGGTTGGCGGCATTGGACGAAAACAAGCCGTACATCGAAGTCCTGGACGGCGAACGGGTGCCCGACGTGAGCCCGAAGAAGGCGCACGGCCTGCTGGCCGTCGCCATCGGGGCGAGCATGCGGCCCTGGGCGCGCGGGCGGGGCGGCGTTGGGGCGGAGATAAGGTATTACTTTTTGCGTCCCGACGGGCGTTGGTCTTCGCTGCTCCCCGACGTGTCGTTCATGTCGTACGCACGTCATCCGCTGGAGGGTGATGACCCGCAACGGCCGCGAGTCGCGCCGGACATTGCCGTGGAGATCGTGTCGCCCGGCGATCGCCCGTCGACGATTCAGCGCAAGGTCACGACATATTTGGAGTACGGATCGACGGTCGTTCTCGTTCTGTACGCCGAGCCCCGCCGCGTCGCGATCCACCGTGCTGGCGGCTCGGTCGAAGAGCGCGACGCACGCGGAACGTGGCTCCTCGAACCGTACGACCTTGCGCTGGACTGGGAAGATATTTTCTATGAGATCGACCTGAACCGTTAAGCGCCACGACCCGCGGTGAGTTCTCTCCGGTACGCGGCTTCGGTCCGTTCGTCGAAGCAGCAGAAGATCACGCGCTTCGGGCCCGCGTGCTCGCGCAGAAACTCGCGCACCGCCGCCACCGCGACCGACGTCGCGGCGTCGAGCGGATAACCGTACACGCCGGTGCTGATCGCGGGAAACGCGACGGAACGCGCCCCGAGCGCATGGCGGTACGCACTTGCGAGCAGCTGCGGCTCGCCAGGTTCCCGCCTTGCCACACCGGTCCGACCGCGTGGATCACGTGCTTCGCCTTGAGCCGGAATCCCGGCGTCACGCGCACTTCGCCGGTCGGACAGCCGCCGATCGTGCGGCACGCTGCAAGCAGCTCCGGCCCCGCCGCGTTCCTCGTCCATGCGTTTTCTCATCGCGTCAACCGCATTGGGCCGGTGCTCATCGTAGCATAACAGGCCCTTAGCGGCCGGTTTTCCACCACGGGCCTTGCCGTTGCGCCAGGACGCGTGATAGGTTCGGCGTGAGATGGTTGAGACGAAAATCCCGCGCTGGCTCACGGCGCTGGACGAGAACAAACCGTACATCGAAGTGCTCGACGGCGAGAAGTTGCCCGACATGAGCCCGTACGACGTTCACGGGCAAATCGCGGTCCGCATCGGCGCGCAGCTCGACGAATGGGCGGGCGACCGCGGCAGCGTAGGAGTCGAAGTCAGATTCTACTTCTTCCGCGCTGATGGAACTTGGTCGTCGCTGCTGCCGGAGGTGAAGTACATGTCCTACGCTCGGGTGCCGAACAGCATGGACGACAGCTCGCAGCGGCCGCGCGTAGCGCCGGATATCGCGGTCGAAATTCTCTCGCCCAGCGATCGGCCCAGTCGCACCCGGCGGAAGGTAGAGACGTACTTGGAGTTCGGCGCGACGCTCGTCATGGTCGTGCACCCGGTAAAGCGGACGGTCGCGATATACCGCAACGACGGAACCATCGAACACCGCGACGCGCGCGGCACGTGGCCGCTCGAGCAGTTCGACGGGCTGGTCCTGGATTGGGAGAAGATCTACCGCGGAGTCAAGCTGCCAGATCGCTGAGCTCCTCGTACCATCAAGCGCTTTGTCGCGAACTCCATAAGCCCGCGCGGTGCCGTGATCGTGCCTGGGCGGGGTGGGCCGCACCCGTGGCGGCGGGGCGTTGAGGAGGAGCGGAGCCCGGAGGGCGGGAGCGACGACGAACCCGAGCGACCAGAGGCCCAGGGACGGGCCGTCGGGAGCGTCCCCGCCGGCGCGGGTGCGGCCCACCCCGCCCCGCCACCACCTCCCGAGGACGCCCATCCCGAGAAAACGCCAGGCCAAGTGGAGAACTGAACCCCGGTGGGTTGACGTTTGGCCGTAAGCCCGGTACACTATCCCGGTTGTGGTCCACGCCGAGGCCGCCTGAAAGCGCGCCCCGGCGAAAGGCGTAACGAATACGCCAGGGCCCGTGGATATCCGTAAGGGATCGATCAACGTGAAGAACATCATCGGCCGCAAGGTCGGGATGACCAGCGTGTTCACGGACGACGGCCGGAGCGTTCCGGTCACCGTGATCCAAGCCGGTCCGTGTACCGTGGTGCAAAAGAAGACGAAGGAATCCGACGGCTACGAAGCCGTCGCGCTGGCGTTCGGCGACGTGAAACCGTCGCGCCTGACCAAAGCGCTGCAAGGCCACTACAAGCGAGCCGGAATCGCGCCCAAGCGCGACATCCGCGAGTTCCGCACGGGGATCGACGGCGTCGAGCTCGGCGCGACGATCACCGTCGAAGGCTTCACCGCCGGCGACCGCGTCGACGTGCAGGGGATCTCGAAGGGCCACGGCTTCTCGGGCGGGATCAAGCGCTGGAACTTCAGCGGCGGCGGCGCGAGCCACGGCTCGATGATCCACCGCCAGCCGGCCTCGAACGGCGACACCAACGCCGGCCACACGCACCGCGGCAGCCGCCGCCCCGGCCACTACGGCGTCGACAAGGTGACGCACCAGAACTTGGAAGTCGTCCGCGCCGACACCGAGCGCAATTTGCTGCTCGTGCGCGGTCCGGTTCCCGGCCCGAAAAACGGGCTGGTGATCGTGCAACAGTCCGTCAAAGTGAAGGCGAGCGCGTAATGGCGCAGGTAATCGACGCACAAGGCAAGCCCGTGCGCGAACAAGAGACGCCCGCCGCCTTCGCCGGCCCCGTCGAAGGAAGAGCGAACGCGATCTACCGCGCGGTCTTCCGCGAGCTCGCGAACCCGCGTGCCGGAACGGCGTCGACGAAGAAGCGCGACGAAGTCCGCGGCGGCGGCAAGAAACCGTGGCGCCAGAAGGGCACCGGCCGGGCCCGCCAGGGCTCGATCCGCTCGCCGCAGTGGGCGCACGGCGGCGTCGTGTTCGGTCCGCAGCCGCGCTCGTACGTCTCGAGCCTGAACAAGAAGGAACGCCGCGTCGCGATGCGCGCCGCGCTGGCCGACAAGTTCCAGTCCGGCGGCGTGACGGTGCTCGCCACCGAGCAGCTCGATCTGACGAAGACGAAGGCGCTCGCCACGCTGCTGTTCGGCTCGGCGAAGGCCGCGAAGTCCGGCCCGAAGACGCTGGTCGTCTTCGCGACGGAGGAGTTGGAGGCGGTCGGGACGCCGCTGCGCCGCACCGGCCGCAACCTCGAACGCGTCAACGTGACGCATACGGGCGAGCTCGACGTCAAGGACGTCGTTGGCTACGGCCGGCTCGTCCTCACCACCGCCGCGCACGACGCCCTCGCGGCGAAATACGCGCAGGAGCCGAAGTAGCCGTGAACGCGAGAGATGTTATCATCGCGCCGCTGATCACCGAGAAGTCGATGGCGGGGACGCTCGCGCAGCAGTACGCCTTCGAGGTCAACCCGCACGCCACCAAGACGCAGATCAAAGCCGCGGTCGCCGAGATCTTCGGCGTCACCGTGCTGAAGATCAACACCGTCAACGTGGGCGGCAAGAAGAAGAACTTCGCCCGCCGCGGCCGCCGCACGTCCGGCGTCCAGTCGGACTGGAAGAAGGCGATCGTCACCATCGCGCCGGGTCAGAAGATACAACTCGGCGGCGTCAACTACTTCGAGCAATAACATGGCCGTCAAAAAGTACAAGCCGACCAGCGCCGCCCGCCGCTTCATCACCACCGCCGACTTCAGCGAGATCACGAAGAAGGCGCCGGAGCGCTCGCTGCTCGAGGTCAAGAAGAAGCACTCGGGCCGGAACAACAACGGCCACATCACGACCCGCCACAAAGGCGGCGGATACCGCAAGCAGTACCGCATCGTCGACTTCAAGCGCACCAAGGACGGGATCCCGGCCAAAGTCGCGGCGATCGAGTACGATCCGAACCGCACCGCGCGGCTCGCGCTGCTGCACTACCGCGACGGCGAGAAGCGCTACATCCTCGCGCCCGCCACGCTGAAGGTCGGCGACGTCGTCGAGTCCGGTCCGGCCGCCGACATCAAGACCGGGAACGCGCTGCCGCTGACCAACATCCCGCTCGGCACGGTGATCCACAACATCGAGCTGCAGCCGGGCGCGGGCGCGAAGCTCGTTCGCTCGGCCGGCGGCGCCGCGCAGCTGATGGCGAAGGAAGGCGACTACGCGCAGGTGCGCATGCCGTCCGGCGAAGTGCGCAAGATCCTGATCGTGTGCCGCGCGACGATCGGCCAGCTCGGCAATCTCGACCACGAGAACGAGATCATCGGAAAGGCCGGCCGCCAGCGCCACCTCGGCAAGCGCCCCTCGGTGCGCGGCATCGCGATGAACCCCGTCGACCACCCGCACGGCGGCGGCGAAGCGCGCTCGACCTCCGGCCGCCCGCCGACGACGCCTTGGGGCCAGATGACGATGGGCAAGAAGACGCGCCGCACCAAGCGCACCACCAAGATGATCGTCCGCAAGAGAAAGTCCAAGTAGCATGGGCCGTTCACTGAAGAAAGGTCCGTTCGTCGCGGACCATCTCGCCGCCAAAGTCGAGAAGCTGAACTCGACGCGCGAGAAGCGGGTCATCAAGACATGGTCGCGCGCCTCGACGATCGTTCCGGCGATGGTCGGCCACACGATCTCGGTGCACAACGGCCGGGCGCACATCCCGGTGTTCATCACCGAGAACATGGTCGGGCACAAGCTCGGCGAGTTCTCGCCTACGCGCACCTTCAAGGGCCACGCGGGCGATAAGGCCAAGGTATCATGAACGATTCGCCGATCGAGTTGCGCGCGGAGGCGGTGGCGCACCTGAAGTTCGCCCGCGTCGGGCCGCGCAAGCTGCGCCGCGTCGCGGACGCGATCCGCGGCAAGACCGTGCGCGAAGCGCTGGTCCTGTTGAAGTTCGCCGGCGTCTTCGCCGCCGAGCCGATCGAAAAATTGCTCAAGAGCGCGGTCGCGAACGCGGAGAACAACCACGACATGAGCTCGGACGGGCTCTACGTCACGCGCATCACCGTCGACGGCGGACCCGGCGGCGGGTTCACCAAGCGGCTCGACCCGCGCGCGCAAGGCCGGGCGGCGTTCAAGCGCAAGCGGCTCTCGCACGTGACGATCGCGGTCGGCGCCAACCCGCCGAAGCACCAGCCGAAGCAGCGCGCGGGCGCCGCGATCGGCCTCAAGACGCGCGCGCAGCGCCAAGCGCAGGCCGCCGGCGGGCGCAAGAAGTCCTCGAAGCCGGCCGCACCGCGCCGGAAGAAGCAAACCGCGGGCGCGGGGGCATCGGAGTAACATGGGACAGAAGATTCATCCGGTCGGGCTGCGCCTGGGCATCACGCGCACGTGGGACAGCCGCTGGTTCGAGAAAAAGAACTACGTCGCGTGGCTGCACGAGGACGTGCAGATCCGCAAGTACTTCGGACGCATGACGCGCGCGGCGGCGATCTCGCGCGTCGAGATCGAGCGGCGCGCGAACCAGGCTCGCGTTATCATCAACACCGGGAAACCTGGGATCATCATCGGGAAGCGCGGCGTCGGGATCGACGAGATCCGCCGTAACCTCGAGACGCTGACCGGCAAGCAAGTCCAGGTGAACGTCGTCGAGATCAAGCAGATCGAGCTCGACGCGCGTCTGGTCGGCCAGAACATCGTCGACCAGCTCGAGAAGCGCATCGCGTTCCGCCGCGCGATGAAGCAGGCGATCATGCGCACGATGAAGGCCGGCGCGCGCGGCGTCAAGGTACAGGTCTCGGGCCGTCTCGGCGGCGCGGAGATCGCGCGCACCGAGCGCAACCACGACGGCAAGGTGCCGCTGCACACGCTGCGCGCCGACATCGACTACGCGCACGTCGAAGCGTTCACGACCTTCGGCCGCATCGGCGTGAAGGTGTGGATCTACAAGGGCGAAGTGCTCCCCGACCAGCCGCGCGGCGAGCGCGACGGTGCGGGCGCCGGCCGCCAGGGCGGCGACGCGGCGCGCTTCCGCGACAACCGCCGCGGGACGCGCGGCGGACGCGGGCGTGGCGGCGCGGGCGGCGGCGAAGGCCGTCCTGCCGGCGAGCGTCCGGCGCGCCCGGCCGTGACGGCGTCCGAGACGCCGGCGGTCGACACCGAAGCGGCGCTGCGCGCCGCGCAGCGCGAGACCGGTCCTTCGCTCGCGGAGGCGATCGAAGGCGACGCGCCGGTGCACCAGCCGCACCAGCACGTGCCGGCCGAGCCGTCGCACCGCGCCGGCCGCAGCGGTCAGCACGAGGGTGAGGGCGTGACGCGCGAGACCTCGCAAGTCGATCCGGAGTCGCAGCACACGGTCGACGAAGCGGAGCGCCCGGGCGCCGAGTCCAGCGCGCCGACCGCACATCATCCCGAGCCCGCGCCGGGCGGCGGCACGCACGACCGCCCCGAGCTGGCGACCGGACCCGAAGACGACAACGCCGCTCCTCGACAAGCTCAGGACGACATGCCGAAGGCTCAAGACGACACGGAGGGTGGACAGTAGACATGCTGACCCCGAAAAGAGTGAAGTGGCGCCGCCAGCACCGCGGCCGCATGCGCGGCAAAGCGCTGGTCGGCAACACGCTGACGTTCGGCGAGTTCGGCCTGCAGGCGCTGGAGCCGGTGTGGATGACCAACCGGCAGATCGAGGCCGCGCGTATCGCGATGACCCGCCACATCAAGCGCGGCGGCAAGGTCTGGATCAAGGTCTTCCCCGACAAGTCGGTGACGAAGAAGCCGGCCGAGGTCCGCATGGGCTCCGGCAAGGGCAACCCCGAGTTCTGGGTCGCCGTCGTGCGCCCGGGCCGCGTGCTCTTCGAGCTCGCCGGCGTCGACGAGAAGACGGCGCGCGAAGCGCTGCGCCTGGCCGCGCAAAAGCTGCCGATCTCGACCAAGGTCGTGACGCGCGGCGACGAGGAGACGGGGGTGGCCATCTGATGAAGCGCAACGATCTGCGCCATCTGCGCGAGCTTTCGCTCAAAGATCTCGAGCAGCGCGCCCGCGAGACGAAGGAAGAGCTCTTCAACCTGCGCTTCTCGCTGCGCACCGGACACCTCAGCGACTTCTCGCGGGTGAAGCAAGTCCGGCGCACCTACGCCCAGATTCAAACCGCGATCTCCGAGAAGCGGATCGCCGAGGCACGTCATGGAGCAGCATAATCAACGGGTCAACCGCCGGCGCGTCAAGCAAGGCCGCGTCGCGAGCGACAAGATGGACAAGACGATCGTCGTCGTGACCGAGACGCGCGTCCCGCACCCGGTCTACCGCAAGGTCGTCCGCCAGTCGACGCGCTTCAAGGCGCACGACGAGAAGAACGACGCCAAGACCGGCGATCTGGTCCGCATCCAAGAGTGCCGCCCGATGTCGCGCGGCAAGCGCTGGCGCTTGGTCGAGATTCTGGAGCGCGCGAAATGATTCAGCAAGAGACGCGGCTCAAGGTGGCCGACAACTCGGGGGCGCGCGAGCTGCTGTGCATCCACGTCAGCGGCGGCTCGCGGCATCCGTACGCGCACGTCGGCGACATCATCGTCGGGACGGTGAAGAGCGCGATCCCGGGCGCCGCGGTCAAGAAAGGCCAAGTCGTCAAGGCGGTCGTCGTGCGCACCTCGCAGCCGATGCGCCGGCCGGACGGATCGGTCATCAAGTTCGACGAGAACGCGTGCGTGATCATCAAGGGCGAGAAGGACAACCTCGACCCGCGCGGGACGCGCGTGTTCGGACCCGTCTGCCGCGAGCTGCGCGACCGCGGCTTCCTGAAGATCGCCTCGTTAGCACCGGAGGTGCTCTAAGATGGGCGTGAAGGCGAAGATCGTCAGGGGCGACACGGTCGTGCTGCGGCGCGGCAAGGAGAAAGGGAAGCGCGGGATCGTCAAGCACGTCTGGCCGAAGGACGGCTGCGCGACGGTCGAAGGGTTGAACGTCGTCAAGCGCCACACCAAGCCGGGAACGACCGGCGTGCAGAGCGGCGGCATCCTCGAGAAGGAAGCGCCGATCCCGCTCAGCGCGCTGATGGTGATCGATCCCAAGACCGACAAGCCGACCCGCGTGCGCCGCGTCCGCCGTTCCGACGGCACGACGGTCCGCATCGCGGCTCGCTCCGGCGAGGAGCTGCTCGTCCCCAGTAAGGCGAAATAGTCATGGCAGCGAGATTGAAAGAGAAGTACGACAACGAGGTGCGCGGGAAGCTGCAGGAGCGGTTCGCCTACAAGAACCCCATGCAGGTCCCGAAGCTCGAAAAGGTCGTCCTCAACATGTCGGTCGGCGAGGCGATCCAGAACTCGAAGGCGCTCGACAAGGCGGTCGACGAGCTGACGACGATCAGCGGCCAGAAGCCGGTGATCACCAAGGCGAAGAAGTCGATCGCGGCGTTCAAGCTCCGCGAGGGGATGAACATCGGCGCCAAGGTCACGCTGCGCGGCGAGCGGATGTACAACTTCCTCGACAAGCTGTTCAACATCGTGCTGCCGCGCATCCGCGACTTCCGCGGGCTGAGCCGGCGCTCGTTCGACGGGCGCGGCAACTACAGCCTCGGCCTGCGCGAGCAGCTGGTCTTCCCCGAGATCGACTTCGACAAGGTCGAGAAGGCGCGCGGGATGGACATCATCATCGTCACGACCGCGAAGAACGACGAAGAAGCGACCGAGTTTCTCACCCAGATGGGGCTGCCGCTGCAGAAGCAGACGACGGCCGGAGCGACGCGATAAATGGCCAAGACCTCGCTGATCGAGAAGTCGAAGCGCACCCCGAAGTACGCGGTGCGCGCGCACAACCGCTGCAAAGTCTGCGGCCGGCCGCGCGCCTACTACCGCAAGTTCGGCATGTGCCGCATCTGCTTCCGCGAGAACGCGCACCGCGGCTTCATCCCCGGCATCACGAAGGCAAGCTGGTGAAAGAAATGATCATGTTGTTGGGCGCGCCCTCGGGGAATCGCGCCGCTGATATCATCGAGAGCGCGCCCGCCTATTGGGGGCCCCGCGCCGAAGGCGTGGGGGGCGCGGAGCCTGGGGCGGAGCGCCGTTAGAACCATGGGAGTCATCACCGATCCGATCGCGGACCTGCTCACCCGCATCCGCAACGCGAACACCGCGAACCACCAGACCTGCGACGTTCCGGCGTCGAAGATGAAGAAGGCCGTCGCGCAGATCCTGCTCGACGAAGGCTTCATCAAGGGCATCGAGGAGATCAAGGAAGGGCCGCAAGGCACGCTTCGGATCGCCCTCAAGTACGGGCCGGAGAAGGAGAAGGTCATCACCGGCCTGCGCCGGATCAGCCGTCCCGGTCTGCGCGTCTACACCTCGAAGACCGAGATCCCGCGCGTCCTGGGCGGGCTGGGTCTGGTCATCATGTCGACCTCGAAGGGCATCATGTCGGGCAAGCGCGCCAAGCGCGAAGGCTTCGGCGGCGAAGTCCTGGCCTACGTTTGGTAATCGATCATGTCTCGAATTGGAAAATTGCCGGTTGCAGTCCCTAGCGGCGTCGACGTGACGCTCGAAGACTCGACCGTCACCGTCAAAGGGCCGAAGGGCCAGCTCTCGCAGCGCATTCTGCCGGTCGTCGAGGTCAGCGTCGACGGCGGACAGGTCGTCGTGCAGCGCAAGAACGACGAGAAGTCCGGCCGCTCGGCGCACGGACTCACCCGCACGCTGGTCGCCAACATGATCGACGGCGTCACCAAGGGCTTCCGCAAGTCGCTCGCGCTGCAAGGCGTCGGCTACCGCGTCAACAAGGCCGGCGACGTCCTCAACTTCTCGCTCGGCTACTCGCACCCGGTCAGCTTCAGCCCGCCGGAAGGGATCGCGTTCACCGTCGAGGGGACGAACACGGTGCACGTCGACGGAATCGACAAGCAGCGCGTCGGCCAGGTCGCGGCGGAGATCCGCAGCCTGCGCCCGCCCGAGCCGTACAAGGGCAAGGGGATCCGCTACAAGGACGAAGTCGTGCGCAAGAAGCTCGGCAAAGCCGGGAAGGCCGGTAAGAAATAATGCCGGTCTCACGCAACGAGCAGCGCGTCAAGCGCCACCAGCGCCTGCGCAAGAAGGTGACCGGGACGACCGCGCGGCCGCGCCTGCAGATCTTCCGCAGCCTGCACCACACCTATGCGTTCGTCGTCGACGACACCAAGGGCCACACCCTGGTCGCCGCGTCGACGCGCGAAGGCGCGATCGCCGACGGGCTCGGCTCGCGGACGAACGTCGAAGCGGCGCAGAAAGTCGGCTCGACGATCGCCCAGCGAGCGAAGGCCGCCGGGATCGACGCCGTCGTCTTCGACACCTCGGGCCACAAATATCACGGCCGCGTCGCGGCGCTCGCTCAGGCGGCGCGCGAAGCGGGTTTGGAGTTCTAGCGCATGTACAATCGAGGCGGGCGCGACCGCGACAACCAGGGGTTCGAAGAAGCCGTCGTGCGCATCAACCGCGTCGCGAAGGTCGTCAAGGGCGGGAAGCGCTTCAGCTTCTCCGCGCTGGTCGTCGTCGGCGACAAGAAGGGCCGCGTCGGGTTCGCGATCGGCAAGGCCGGCGAAGTTCCGGAGGCGATCCGCAAGGGTGTCGAGCAGGCGCGCAAGGCGCTCATCACCGTCCCGATGGTCGAGAAGACGATCCCGCACCAGGTGAACGTGCAGGTCGGCTCGGGCCACGTCATGCTCAAGCCGGCTTCGCCCGGGACGGGCGTGATCGCGGGCGGCGCGATGCGCGCGGTGCTCGAGCTCGCCGGCATCCACGACATCGTCACCAAGTCGCTCGGCACCAACAACCCGATCAACGTCGTGCTCGCGACGTTCGAGGCGCTGGGCTCGCTCAAGACCGCCGAGAAGGTCGCGCAGCTGCGCGGCAAGACGGTCCAAGAAATCTACGCGTAAGGCGCACCATGGCAGCAGCAAAGAAGAAGAGCTCGAGCAGCGCGGCGGCCGCCGCACCGGCGTTCTCGCTGGCGACGCTCAAGCCGAACCCCCACTCCCGGCCGAAGCGCGTGCGCATCGGGCGCGGGCACGGCTCCGGCATGGTCAAGACCGGCGGCGAAGGCGGCAAGGGTCAGACCGTCCGCTCTGGCGGCGGCAAAGGCCCCGCGTTCGAAGGCGGCCAGACGCCGTGGAACCGGCGCCTTCCGCAGCGCCGCGGCTACTCGCAGAAGTCGCGCGACATCGGCCACTTTAGAACGGAGCTGGCGGTGATCAACGTCGGCGAGCTCGCCGGCTGGGACGCCGCGGTCGAGGTCAGTCCGCAATCGCTAAAGGCGCACGGCAAGATCAGCGCGGTCAAGGACGGCGTCAAGATCCTCGGCGGCTCGGGGAAGCGCGCCAAGGGCGGCTCGCTCCCGGCCGGGCTGAAGTTCCGCGACGTGCTCTTCTCCGCCTCGGCGCGGGAAGCGCTCGGCGCGGTCGGCGCCGACTTCGGCGACACCGAAGCCGCCCCGGCTGAGTAAGAGCCTCCGTGCTCAACACGCTGCGTAACGCGCTCACCGTTCCCGACATCCGCAAGCGGATCGGGTTCGTGTTCCTGGCGTTCGCCGTCTTCGTCTTCATGATCCACGTTCAGCTCCCGAACGTGAACCAGCAGGCGTGGAACCAGCTCATCCAGTCGGGCGCGTTCTACCAGTTCCTGGGCTTCCTCTCGGGCGGCGCGCTGCAGAAGCTCTCGATCATCGCGATGGGGATCACCCCGTACATCAACGCGTCGATCATCATGCAGCTGATGACGGTCGTCATCCCGCAGCTCGAGGAGATGGCGAAGAAAGGCGGCGAGGAAGGCCGCAAGAAGATCAGCCGCTACACCCGCTGGCTCACCATCGTGCTGGCCGCCGTGCAGGCGACCTCGATGGCGATCGCGATGAACCGCGGCGGCGTCTTCTACGACCACTCCTGGCAGTTCGTCGTGTACGCGGTGATCGCGTTCGTCTCCGGGACGATGTTCCTGATGTGGCTCGGCGAGCAGATCACCGACAAAGGGATCGGCAACGGAATCTCGCTGATCATCTTCGTCGGGATCGTGCTGCGCTTCCCGACCCAGGTCTCGCAGACGTTCTCGCTGGCGAACAAGGGCAACGTCAACTGGCTCGGCCTGGCGCTGTGGATCGCGATCGCGCTGGTGACGATCGTCTCGATCGTCTTCATGTACCAGGGGCAGCGCCGCGTCCCCGTCCAGCAAGCGCGCCGCGTGATCGGCCGCAAGATGTACGCCGGGCGCTCCAGCTACATCCCGCTGCGCCTGAACAACGCCGGCGTCATCTCGATCATCTTCGCGATCTCGATCCTGCTGCTCCCGCAGCAGGCGCTCTCGTGGTTCGGCGGCGCACGCGGCGACACGCACACCCTCGCCGGGCAGATCTCGTTCTACGTCCAGACCTACTTCGGGCCCAGCTCGTTCCTCTACAACGCGGTCTACTTCTTGCTGGTCGTGATCTTCACGTTCTTCTACTCGGCGATCGTCGTCAACACCAAAGACATCGCCGACAACCTCAAGAAGTCCGGCTCGTTCATCCCCGGCATCCGGCCGGGCCAACCGACGGTCGACTACATCAACAAGATCCTGGCCCGCATCACGACCGCGGCCGCGGTCTACCTCGGGCTGCTGGCGGTGCTGCCCTCGCTGCAGCGCGACGTCGGCGTGACCTCGCTCTACATCGGCTCGACCTCGCTGCTGATCGTCGTCGGCGTCGCGCTCGACTCGATCACCCAGATCGAAGCGCGCCTCGCCATGCGCGACTACCGCGGATTTATTAACAGGTGAACATTATTTTTCTCGGGCCGCCCGGCGCCGGGAAAGGCACGCAGGCGAAGGTGCTCGAGGAGCGCTTCGGGTACCGGCAGCTCTCGACCGGCGACATCCTGCGGCGGCATCGCGCGGAGAAGACGCCGCTCGGGATCGAGGCGCAGGGCTACATGGACCGCGGCGAACTGGTCCCCGACGATCTGATCATTCGCATGGTGGAGGGCGAGCTTGCCGCGCAGCCGGGCGAGGTGATCTTCGACGGGTTTCCGCGCACGGTGCCGCAGGCGCGGGCGCTCGACGCGCTGCTGAAGCGGGCGCGCAAGCCGGCCGTCGCGATCTCGTTCGACGTCGACAACGACGTGCTCACGGAACGGCTCACCGGCCGCTGGACGCACGCGCCGTCGGGCCGCACCTACCACGTCAAGCACAACCCGCCGAAGGTCGCCGGGATCGACGACGTCACCGGCGAGCCGCTGGTGCAGCGCGCCGACGACAAGGAAGAGACGATCCGCACGCGGCTGGCCGAGTACGACGCGAAGACCGCGCCGCTGGTCGGCTACTACGAGCACAGCGCCGCTACGCCGCTGCACCGGCTCGACGCGCTCGCGCCGATCGACACGGTGACGCAAGCGCTGGTGAGCCTCGTGCGCAACGACCGCAACGGCAGGCAGGGCGCGGCGTGATCAGCATCAAGTCGGCGCGCGAGATCGAGATCATGCGGCGCAGCGGCAAGATCACCTCGAAGACGCTCGAGCGTCTGATGGACGCCGCGCGCCCGGGGATCACGACCGGCGCGCTCGACCGTCTCGCCGACGAGTCGATTCGCTCGATGGGCGGCGTGCCGACCTTCATCGGGTACAACGGGTATCCGTCGGCGATCTGCGCTTCCGTCAACGACGAGGTCGTGCACGGGATGCCGGGCTCGCGCGTCTTGCACGACGGCGACCTGCTCTCGCTCGACATCGGGACGACGCTCGAAGGCTACGTCTCGGACTCAGCCGTCACCGTGCCGATCGGAAACGTCAGCGCGGCGGCGAAGCGGCTCATCCGCGTCACCCAGGAGTGTCTGATGCTCGGGATCGCGCAGATGCAGGCGGGCAACCATCTCGGCGACATCGGGCACGCGGTGCAGCGGCACGCCGAATCGCACGGGTACGGTGTCGTGCGTGCCCTGGTCGGTCACGGGATCGGCCGCAAGATGCACGAGGACCCGCAGGTCCCGAACTTCGGCGAGCCCGGCCAGGGGCCGCTCCTTCGCAAGGGCTTGTGTCTGGCGATCGAGCCGATGGTCACCGAAGGGACCTGGGAGGTTGCAACCCTCGAAGACGGCTGGACGGTCGTTACCGAGGATGGTAAACTAGCGGCGCACTTCGAGCACACGATCGCGATCACGGACGAGGGTCCGAAGATCCTGACGTTGCGGGACGTCGCCGAGCACCCGGACGTAGCTCGCTATCGTCCTTCCGAAGAGGTCGCGGCCTAAGATGGCTCTCGGCCGCACCACTCGCCCAGCAAGAGCAGCATCATGAAAGTTCGCCCCTCCGTCAAGCGTATTTGCGAAGCCTGTAAGATCATTCGCCGGGAAGGCAAAGTGCGCGTGATCTGCAGCGTCAACCCGAAGCACAAGCAGGTTCAAGGCTGATGGCTCGTATCTCAGGCATCGATCTCCCGCGCGAGAAGCGGATCGAGATCGGACTCACCTACATCTTCGGGATCGGGTTGCCGACCTCGAAGAAGATTCTCGCGCAGACCGGGGTCAACCCCAACACGCGGGTCAAGGAGCTGTCGACCGAGGACGAGCAGCGGATTCGCGAAGTCGTCGAGACGCTGAAGGTCGAGGGCGACTTGCGGCGGGAGATCGCTTCGAACATCAAGCGGCTGACGGATATCGGGTGCTATCGGGGGCTGCGGCATCGCCGCGGTCTTCCGGTGCGCGGGCAGCGGACGAAGACCAATGCTCGCACGCGGAAGGGGCCGAAGCGCACTGTTGCCGGCAAGAAGAAGACCGCCGCTAAGAAGTAACATGGTGGTTGGTCGCGGGGGCGACGCATCACCGTGACGGGCACGCGGCCCCGGACTTCCTGTCCGGGGCCGCTCTGTCTTCGCATCGCTTCCGCGCATCCTGCGCACGCTCGCTCACACGGCCCGTCACGGTGATGCGTCGCCCCCACGACCCCGCACGATCGGTGAGGCGATTTGCGGGTTGACGCTCGCCGCACGAACGCTCAAAAGGGGTTGTGGGAAAGGCTACCTAAGCGAGCTTCACCGTTTCGCCGGGGGATCGCGTCATGCACGTGCTGGAACTGCCGGTCGTCCGCGGCAGCACGATGCCGCAACCTCGACCTTGGGACGAACCACCCGAAGATGACCCCGAGGCGCCGCCGCCTGACCAGGACGACGGCAAGACGTGAGCGGGATCCCACCCGCCGTTACACCGGCGACCGCGAGCGCGGTGGAAACACCGGCGAACGCACCGCCGGCGGCTGCTGGTCGTGCGGGCGTACCGGGCACAGCATACGTTCCGAGCGCGGACGACGAGCGGCTCTTTCGGCTCGCGTCGGCAAACCGGTTGAAGACGCCGTTCATGCCGGGGCTGTACGCGCGGTACGTGCGACAGTTCGGCGAGATCGTGCAGCGCGAGACCGGGATCTTTCAGGCGCTGGAGCTGCCGAACGACGAGAAGACTGCGCTTTCATTGCGGGTCACGACGGCGATCCGGCGCACGGCCTCGTTCGGAGCGTGGTACGACATCGTCGGCCACCTGTTCCGCGTGGGATACGGCGCGGCGCTCTTCGCGGGTTATGCGGCGGTGTTCGCGTTTGGGTTGCAGCTGTTTCTTATGAATCGCGCCGACCTTGTTTCGCCGCTGATCGCCGTCGCCGCGGGCGTCGTGGTCGTCGGGCTCGGGGACCGGATCACGCGCCTGCTCTCGCGGCGTTGGCCGCTCGATGCGATCGCGTGCATCGTCGCGGTTGGGATCTTCACGATTCTCTTGCGGCAGCACGATCTGGATGCGTGGCTGCCCGATTCGTGGGCGAGCGCCGCGCCGGCGATCGTGCAGGTGCTGCTGGCGATCGGCTGGGGCGGCGCGGCGTTCAACGCGGTCTTGCTCGTCGTGCTGTTCGGGATTCACCGGCTGTACTCGTGGGCGACCGCCGCGAAGCTGGAGCTGTATCCGGAAGACGAGATCATCGAGTCGCTGAACGCGGTGCTCGGCAAGCTCTCGACCGCGAAGGGAACCTGGGTCTCGGGGCGCGTTCGCATCGCGATCGTCGACGATTTGGAGTGGATCGCGCAGCGCTTCGAGCGCGACTTCTTGGGGCGCTTCTGCCGCGGCGACGCCGTGACGAACGCCTGGATGCGGGAGACCGGCGCGCGGCTCGCGGCGGCGTGCCGCCTGCGCGAGCGGCTCGTCGCCTTTCCGCAAAGCGGTGGGATGGACCGCGTCTCGAGCTACGTGCTCGCGACGCTGCTGCACGCGGCCGGCGGCGACTGGAACGCGATCGAGCAGGCCGACGTCACCGCGCCTGCGGCTGCTCCGCTGCGCTGGACCGACCGGCTCGGCGACGCCGGGAAGATCGCTTTCCCGGCGCTTACGGGGCTGTTCGTCTACTACGTGCCGATCCCGGGGCTGCCGAGCGAGATTCGGCAGAACGTGCTCTTCACCGGCGTTATCGCGTCGGTCGTCGGCCTGTGGGGGATGCTCGATCCGCAGCACGCCGACAAGGGGCTCACCGCAGCCCAAACGCTCGGCGACATCCTGCGCCCGGGCGCGAAGATCCACTGATCGCGCGTACGCGATCATTTTGCGTCAGCGGCGGTAGAACGCGATCGTTGCGCGCGTGCCGTCGATGAGCGGGGTGCGGCGGACGTTCGGGAAGAGCGCGTGCAGCGGCGTCTCGTCGATCGCCGCGGCGAACATCAGCTCCGGGCCTTCGGCGCGCACCTCGGCGGCCGGGACGATGCGACGGATCGCGTCGAGGACGTCGTCCATCGTAGCGAGCTGGCCCTGTAAGCTGAAGGCGTGGGCGCCGTCCGGTGTTTCGGTTGCGGCGCGGGCGAAGATGGCGGCGACGTCTTCGACGTAGTCCATCCCGGTCGCGCCGGTGAAGCGGATCGTGTACGGGCGGTTCTCCGCGGCGGCGCGCATCGCGAGCGTCGGGTCGGCGGTCACGCCGATCTCGCGGCCGGGGCCGTACACCGTCGAAGGACGCAGGCCGACGCTGCGGATTCCGGCGTCGTCCCAGTACGCGCGCGCGTTGCCTTCGTTGCAGAGCTTGTAGGCGCCGTATTGCGTGCGCGGCTCGGGATGGACGCCGTCGGTTGGGCCGAACACGGCGGCGCTCGACGCGTACGCGATGCCGCGCACGCCGGCGCGCTTCGCCGCTTCGAAGACGTGCAGCGTCCCTAGCACGTTGATGCGCGCGCCGAGCAGCGGGTCTTTGCGCGCCGTCGGAATCAGCACCGCGGCGAGGTGGACGATCGCTTCGCAGCCGGCGACCGCCTTGTCGACGTCGCTCGGCTCGGCGACGTCGCCGCGGACGTGCTCGACGCGGGCGGTGTCGACGTCGTCGCCGAGCAGCGCGTCGAACGTCGTGCGCTCGTCGTGCACGTCGAAGATCCGGACGTCGTGACCTCCTTGCAGCAGCACGCGCGCGGTCCAGGCGCCGATGAAGCCGCGGCCGCCGGTGATGAGAACGCGCATCTACGCGGGCGCCGCGAGGGCGGCGAACGGTGCGAGCTCGTCGCCCGCGAGCGAGAGGGCGTCGGTCGGTTCGCCGAGCGCGTAGCGGCCGTCGCCGCGCAGCTCGGCGAGCGCCGCTTCGGAGGCGGCGAACGTCTCGACGTGCAGCGTGTCGAGGATGCGCACGATGCGGCCGTCGCGGGCGTCGGCGATGCCGGCGGCGTTGAGCGCGTGGCGGATCGCGTCGGCGTCGTGATCGCAGACGATCGGCAAGCGCGCGCACGCGGGGTGCGCGGCGGTGAGCACGTTGAGATACGTCGCGCCCCAGTCGATCGCGTCGGCCAGGCGGCGGGTGCAGAAATCGGCCAAGCCGATCCCCGTCGCGTTCCCGCCGGATTCCGGTGAAAGGTGGCGCACGTAGAGCTGATCGACGACGGGCCGCGGGACTTTCTGCGAGCGGCCGTCGACGGCGCGGCCGGTGACGTTCGTGTCCATCCCGGCACCCGAGTAGTTCTTGCCCATGCGGTCGACGATCAGCAGGTCGAGCGCTTCGAACGGCAGCTGCGGCATCAGCTCGCGCGCGCGCAGCAGCAAGCGCTCTTCGGCGGCGACGATGTGACTCGCAGGAACCGCTTCGAGCGCGTGCGTGCCGCCGCGGTTGTCTTCGACGATGGCCAAGCCGGCGACGATCGGCATCCGCTCGAACATCAGCGCGGCGATCTCGCGGATGATCGGCTCGTAGCCCCAGCGCGCGAACGCCGCGTGGTAGCGCGCGGCGCCGATCGCTTTGCCCAAGCCGATCGCCGTCATCTTCAAGAGGCCGCTCTCGATCGCGCCGCTGAAGTCGGTGTGTGGCTTGACGCGGCCGACGACGACGATCGCGTCGGCCTGCGCCGCGCGCGCGTCGCAGACGACCTCGATCCCGTGCGCGTTCGTGCGGCCGACGTCGACGACGTCCATACCGCTCTCGATCGGCGCGCCGGCGCTGGTTTCGGTGACGCCGAGGTGCGCGAGCATCGCGCGCTGGCCGTCACCCGTCCCGCCGCCGTGCGAGCCCATCGCGGCGAGGAGGAACGGCGTCCCGCCCGCGTCGCGCACCGCCTCACAGGCGCCGCGCAAGACTTCGCCGATTCGCGCGATCCCGCGGCTCCCGGCCGTGACGGCGACCCGTGCCCCGGGGCGCAAGCCGGGGACGTTCAGCGTGTCGCGGACCAGCCGCGCGCCGCTCGCGCTCATCGAGCCTCCAACATCAAGCTGACGTCTCGCGGGGTTGTCCGATCACTTGACGGGTCCTCCGCGCCGGGCCGGCAGGAGTTGTCCGCCGGGCCGGGCCGGCAGGAGTTGTCCGCCGGCCGCGACGATGCTACCCGCGAACATGCCGCTCTCGGACGACGGGGCCGCCCTGCGTTTGAAGGACGACGATGACGTCGCCGTCGCGCTGCGGCCGCTCGCGCCCGGCGACACCGTCCGGTTCGCCGGCGGCGCGCCGGCGGTCAGCCTCGCGTCGGAGATACCGACGGGTCACAAGTTCGCCACGCGGCCGATCCCCGCCGGCGCACTGATCCGCAAGTACGGGCAGGTGATCGGGCGCGCGAGCGCGCCGATCGGCGCGGGCGAGCACGTGCACGTGCACAACGTCGAAGGGACGCGCGGCCGCGGCGACCTCGAGGAAGCGGTACGATGAGCGCTGCCTCCGCGGCCAAGACGTTCATGGGCTACCGGCGCGCGAACGGGACCGTCGGGATCCGCAACCACGTGCTGGTGCTGCCGTCGGTGATGTGCGCGAACCACGTCGTCGAGCTGATCGGGCGCAAAGTTCCGGATGTCGTGACCGTGCAGCACCCCACCGGCTGTTCGCAAGTCGGCGCGGACTTCGAGCAGACGAAGCGCACGATGGCGGGCTTCGCGGCGAACCCGAACGTCGCGGCGGTGCTGGTCGTCGGGCTCGGCTGCGAGACGAACGAGTCGAAGGCGCTCGCCGAAGAGATCGCCGCGCGCGGCCAGCGGGTCGAGGTGATCGGGATTCAGGAGTCGGGCGGGACGACCGAGACGATCGCGCGCGGCGTGGCGATCGCGAAGCAGCTGCTGGAAGAAGCGGCGCGGCACGAACGCACCGAGTGCCCGGTGAGCGCGCTGATCGTCGGCACGGAATGCGGCGGGAGCGACGGCTTCAGCGGGATCACGGCGAATCCCGCGCTCGGCTGCGCCAGCGATCGCGTCGTTGCGGAAGGCGGCACGGTGATCCTCGCCGAGGTGCCGGAGCTGGTCGGCGCGGAGCACCTGCTCGCGGCGCGCGCGAGCGAGCCCGTCGCGGCGAAGCTGTACGAGCTGATCGAGCGCGTCGAGGCGCGCGCGCGGGCGATGCACGTCGACATGCGCGGCGGCAACCCGACCCAGGGGAACATCGCCGGCGGGCTGACCACGATCGAAGAGAAGTCGCTCGGCGCCGCGTACAAGGGCGGCTCGACGGAGCTGCGCGAGGTCGTCGAGTACGCCGAGCGGCCGTCCGAAACGGGGCTGGTCGTGATGGACACGCCGGGCCAGGACATCGAGCAGCTCACCGGGATGATCGCCGGCGGCGCGCAGGTGGTCGTCTTCACGACCGGGCGCGGAACGCCGACCGGCTCGCCGATCGCGCCGGTGATCAAGGTGGCGACCAACACGGCAATGTTCGAGCGCATGCGCGAGAACATGGACGTCAACGCGGGCGCGATCGTCGACGGGACGCGCACGCTGGAAGAAGTCGGCGAGGAGATCTTCGGGTGGATCGTCGACGCCGCGAACGGGCGCGAGCCCGCGGCGGAAGAGCTTGGCTTCCGCGACTTCGCGATCAACCGCATCGGGCCGTCGTTCTGATCCTTCGACGAGCTCAGGATGACAATGTAGCTGCACACTGCACTCTGGAAAGGAGCGTTCGTTGGTGAGACTCGACCGGAAGAGGTTTCTTGCGACGACCGGCGCGGCGGCGGCCGCTGCCGCCGTCGGATTTCCCGCCGTCGTGGGCGCAGCTGCGGAGCCGATTCGGCTCGGCACCATTCCGTGCTTGACCGGTTCGAACGCGCTGCTCGGCCAGCAGGAGCACGAGGGGATCGCGCTGGCGGTCGAAGAGATCAACGCGCGACCCGACAAGGTCTACGGGGGCCGGCCGTTCGAGATCGTCGAGGAAGACGCGACGAACGACAACCAGTCGGCCGTGGCGGCGCTGAACAAGCTGCTCGGCGAGAACGTCGTCGCGGTCGTCTGCCCGGTGCTCTCGACGCAAGTGCAGGCGATGGCGCCGGTGATGAAGACGCACGAGATTCCCTGGATGACGGGCGGCACAGCGGTGAAGAACACGCAGCTCGGCGTGCCGGGGATGTTCCGCCTGCGCGCCTCCGACGCCATTACCGCCGCCGGAATGACGAACTTCGCCGTGAAGGACAAGAAAGGCAAGAAAGTCGCCATCCTTCACGCGAGCGACGCGTTCGGCACCGGCGGTGCCGATCAGATCGTGCAGGACCTCAAGAAGCTCGGCCTCGACCCGGTCGCCAACGAGCAGTATCCGAAGGACGCCAAAGACTTCACCGCTGAGATCCTCAAGATCAAGCAGGCCGGCGCCGACGTGCTCCTGACGTACATCCAGAACCCGAGCGACACGGCGATCATCCTCAAGCAGATTCGCTCGCTCGGGCTCGGCATCCCGATCATCGGCTCGCCCTCGCTCACCAATCAGACGGCAATGGAGGTTGCCGGAAAAGACGCGAACGGCGCGTACGGCGCCGTCGACTTCATCGTTGGGTTCAACTCGAACGTCGCGACCCACTTCCTGACGGCGTTTTTCAACAAGTACCACCACCTGCCCGACGTCGGAACCGGTTCCGGCTGGGTCTACGACGCGGTCTACATGCTGGCATCCGTGTATAAGAAGCAGCGGTCGACCGATCCGAAGCAGACGATCGCCTCGCTCAAAGGCGTCAAAGGCTGGGAAGGCGTCCTCGGGCGCTTTGACGCCGACGCCGAAGGCAACATGGTGCACTCCGTCTCGATCGGGCAGATTCAGAACGGCAAGCTGCACCTCGTAAAGAAGGTCTCCGGCTAGTGCCGCACCTCGACCCGGTCGCCAACATGCAGCTGCTCGTCAGCGGGCTGGCGATCGGGTCGATCTACGCCCTGGTCGCGCTCGGCTTCGTGCTGATCTACAACGCGGTCGGGGTGGTGAACTTCGCGCAAGGTGAGTTCGTGATGTTCCCCGCCTACGTCGCGGCGACGTTTCTGCTGCCGGCGGTCACGGTGTTCGGGACGGTGGTGCACTGGCAGCTCCCGGTGCTCGCCGTGTACCTGCTGGTGCTGGTGCTGATGGTCGCGTTCGGGCTGGTCTTCAACCGCATCGCATACCATCCGCTGCGCGACCGCGGCTGGCTGCCGGTCGTGATCTCGACGATCGGCGTCTCGATCTTCCTGCGCAACGCCGCCCAGCTGACGTGGGGCAGCCAGCCGCTGGTGATCCCGAGCCTCTTCCCGGTCGACACGGTCGCCGTCGGGCCGCTGCACATCCGGCCGCAGGACTTGGTCATCATCGGCGTCACCGCGCTGCTGATCGCGTTTCAGTACGTGCTGTTCGAGCGCACGACGCTCGGCAAGCAGATGCGCGCGACGGCGCAAGACCGCACCACCGCGCGGCTGATCGGGATCCGGGTCGGCCGGATCGTCGCGATCACGTTCGTCTACAGCGCGCTGCTCGGCACGATTTCGGGGCTGCTCGTCGCGCCGCTGTTCACCGTGACGAAGGAGATGGGCGGGCTGATCGCGCTCAAGGCGTTCGCCGCCAGCATCGTCGGCGGGTTCGGCAGCATCCCGGGCGCGATCGTCGGCGGCTTGGCGATCGGCGTCGTCGAGACGTTCGGCGGCTTCTACTTCTCCGCCGCGTACGTCGACGCGATCGCGTTCGTGATCTTGATCGCGGTGCTGCTGGTGAAGCCGTCCGGCATCTTCGGGGAACGCGTGGCGGAGAAGGCGTGAGGTATCGCTGGATCGCCGTTGCCGCGCTCGTCGTGGTGCTCGCGCTGCTGCCGAGGATCGCCTCGTCGGACTACGTGCTCACGCTGGTCGACCTCGCCGGAATTTACGCGATCGCGGTGATGGGGCTCGGCATTCTGCTCGGGTTCACCGGGCAGATGTCGCTCGCGCAAGCGGCGTTCTTCGGGATCGGCGCGTACACGTCGGGCTGGATCACCACGCACCTGAACCTGTTCCCGGGGCATCCCGGCTGGTCGGTGTGGGCCGGTATGCTGCTCGCCGTCGCGATGAGCGCGCTGATCGGCGTTATCGTCGGCTATCCCTGTCTGCGGCTCTCCGGGCACTACCTCGCGCTGGCGACGATCGGCTTCGGCATCATCACGCAGCTGGTGCTGATCAACTGGAAGGACGTCACCAACGGCAGCGACGGGATGACCGGGATCCCGCCGCCGGAGATCGGGCCCTGGACGCTCGACACCTACGCGAAGTACTACTATCTCGTGCTGGCCGCCGTGCTCGTCTGCGCGTACGTCGCCTGGCGGATCAAGACGACGCGCCCCGGCCGCGCGCTGCACGCGATCCGCGAGAACGAGATCGCCGCGCGTGCAAGCGGGATCGACGCGACGCGCTACAAAGTCGTCGCGTTCGCCCTCGCCGGCGCGTACGCAGGCCTCGCCGGCAGCCTGCTCGCGCACGACATCAAGTTCCTGAGCCCCGACTCGTACTCGTTCGATCAGTCGGTCGTGTTTCTGGTGATGCTGATCTTGGGCGGCTCGTCCTCGATCGGCGGCGCGATCCTGGGCGCGGTGCTGCTGACGTTCCTGCCCGAGGTGCTGCGGCCGCTGAAAACCTCGTACATCATGGTGTACGGCGCGGCGGTGATCGCGATGATCGTGTTCATGCCGCAGGGACTGGTCGGACTGCTCGCGGCGTTGCGCGCGCGCTTTCAAGGCGGCTCGCCGCCGCCCGACGTCGCGCCCGCCGGGCTCGTCGGCGAGGCGGAGCCCGGGACCGCATGAGCATTTCGAACGCGCGCGCAGCAGCGCAGAGCGGGCTGCTCGAAATTCGCGGCTTGATCAAGCGCTTCGGCGGCGTGACGGCGGTCAACGCGCTCGACATGACGGTCCGGGCCGGCGACGTCCACGCGCTGATCGGACCGAACGGCTCGGGCAAGACCACCACGCTCAACGTGATCTCCGGGTTGTACCGCGCGGACGGCGGCTCGATCCGTTTCGACGGCGCCGAGATCGCGGGACGTCCCGCGCACGCGATCGCGGCCGGCGGGATCGCGCGCACCTTTCAGAACATCCGGCTGTTCGGCGAGCTGACCGTCGCGGAGAACGTGATGATCGGCCGCCACGCGCGCACGCGCACCGGCTTTTTCGGCGCGCTGTTGCCCGGCGGCGCGACGGCGCGCGAAGAGCGCGAGACGCGCGAGCGCGCGCACGAGCTGCTGCGGTTCGTCGGCTTGGAGAACGTGGCCGGGGCGCCGGCGCGCAGCTTGCCGTACGGCGACCAGCGGCGGGTCGAGATCGCGCGCGCGCTCGCGAGCGAGCCGCGCCTGCTGCTGCTCGACGAACCAGCGGCCGGGATGAATCCCTCGGAGACCGACGCGCTGGTCGCGCTGCTGCGCACGATCCGCGCGCAGGGGACGACGCTGCTGCTGATCGAGCACGACATGAACCTCGTGATGTCGGTCAGCGACACGATCACGGTGCTGAACTTCGGCCAGCACATCGCCGAAGGACCGCCGGCCGAGGTCGCGCGCAACCCCGACGTGATCACCGCGTACCTGGGCGGAACGCTCGATGCTGCTTGAGATCGACGGGCTGGTCGTTCGCTACGGCGCGGTGGAGGCGCTGCACGGGATCTCGCTCGGCGTCGAAGCGGGCGAGATCGTCGCGCTGCTCGGCGCGAACGGTGCCGGCAAGAGCACGACGCTCAAGGCGATCTCGCGCCTGTTGCCGCCGAGCGGCGGCAGCATCCGTTTCGGCGGACGTTCGCTCGAGGGGCTCGACCCGGAAGACGTCGTCGCGCTGGGGATCGCGCACGTCCCCGAAGGGCGCAAGATCTTCCCGGGGCTGAGCGTCGTCGACAACTTGCGGCTCGGCGCGACGCCGCGCCGAGATGCCGGTCGCGCACAGACCGACGCGGACGTCGATGAGATGCTGCAGCTCTTCCCGCCGCTGCGCCCGCTCGGCGCGAAGATGGGCTGGACGCTCTCGGGGGGCGAGCAGCAGATGCTCGCGATCGCGCGCGGTCTCATGGCGCGCCCGAAGCTCTTGCTGCTCGACGAGCCGTCGCTGGGACTCGCGCCGCTGGTGGTGAAGGACGTGATGGAGACGATCGCGCGGATCGCGCGCGACGGCACGACGGTGCTGCTGGTCGAGCAGAACGCGCACCTCGCGCTGCAGATCGCCTCGCGCGCGTACGTGCTCGAAACGGGCCGCGTCGCGCTGAGCGGCGCCGCCTCGGAGTTGCTGAAGAGCGACGAGATGCGCCGTGCGTACCTGGGCAGCGCGGTGCGCGTCGCTGCGGCCATCGACGCGGCGGTATGACGTGCGCGCCAGCCGGCGTCTCTTTCTGATCGCGCTCGGTGCGCTTACCGCGGCGCCGGCGCGCGCGCGGGCCGCCGACGATCCGGCGGCGCCGGTCGTGATCCCGACCGTGTTGGAAGGCGGCCGGTTCTTCGCGACGCCGCGCGTCGCGGCGGACGGCGCGATGATGAAACTGTGGCTCGACACCGACGGCGGCGGCTTTCTGTTCAGCGAGACCGTCGCGCGCTGGAAGCTGCCGCTCGTCCCAGATCCGAACGGCAAGCCGACGCGCTGGGCGCGGCTGCCGGAGTTCGCTTCCGATGCGTCGATACCGCAGCCGGCGGGGCGCGGCGGCCGGCTGGTGGTCTTTGCGCGGAACGCCGATGCGCGGCGCGATCCGATCCTGAACGGCTTCGACGGTCAGCTCGGCGCGAGCTGGTTCCAAGGCGGCCGCTGGACGTTCGACTATCCCGCACGGCGCGTGCTGTTGCGCGGCCCGCTCACCGCGGACGACGGCGCGCGCGTGCGGGTGGCGTTCCCGCACGACGCGAGCGGCAGCCGCGTCGACGGCGGCGAGTATCCCAGCGTGCTGGTGACGATCGACGGCGTCGCGCACGCGATGGCGTTCGATATCGCCGCGAGCGTCGCGGTGAACGAGGCGGCGCGCAAGCGCTTCGCCGACGATCTGCCGCAGGTGCGCGCGACGAGCTTCGTCAAACGCGCGCTGCTCGCGGCCTGGCGCGCGAAGCATCCGGACTGGCCGGTGCTCGAGAACGTCTCCGTGACCTCGGGAATCGCGGCGATTCGCGTTCCGGCGGTCCGTCTGGAAGCGCTCAACCTCGGGCCGCTGTGGTTCACGACTCGCCCCGGCGACGACGTCTTCGATGGCCCCGATGCCTCGCTGGACGGCAAGCTCGGCGTAAACGCGTACGCGAGCCGCGTGGTGACGCTGGACTACCCGCGCGCGATCCTAGCGATTCGCTGACGATCTGCGTGACACCGAACTGCGGGTGGTGAACTGTTCGTGACGAGCTGCCGCCTGATGCACGAGGACTTTCGCACTGAACGCGCCGAAGTGGCGGGTCATGCGGCGTGTGGTATTCTTGCTTGGCGTCTTCGCGCTGTCGGCGTGCTCCGGAGGCGGTGTGGCGACCCCTGCGCCGCCCCAAGGTCCGTGTGCGCCGAACGTCACCGACACGCAGGCGAAGCTGATCTCGCCCCCGGCGGGCGCGACGGGCGTCTCGCCGACGATCGGAAGCATCACGTTTTCCTATGGCCTCGAGGAGTCCGCGTCGACCGTCTTCTACCAGCTCACGGCGAACGACGGCTCGCCCCCGATCCAACTCGGCGACTATCCGGTTCACGACGACGTGGTGGTGATCAGTCCCGGCGTTGCCTCGTTGGCGATTCCGCCGCTGAAGTCCGCGACCACGTACTCGGTAACCGGCTTCAACATCAACATGGTGCACATCGTCTGCTTCCGCTCCGTTACGGTCAAGCTGGGTTCGTTCACGACAAGCTAGCTGATCGCCCTCGACACGCTCAGGATGACAGCGTGCAGCTTCGCGATCCGCTAAGCCTGAGCGCTTATTCCTGCGACCATGGTGCGAGCGGGGCGTCTAGGGCTGCGCGCGGGACGACGAAGTGGTTCGCGGGATCGCCATAGCGATCGAACCTCACGGTGAACAGGTTTCCGGCGGTGCACGATTCGTACTCGGGCCCTTCCTTCGCGTAGAGGCACGTCATCGTCACCAGCCGGCGCCGGTAGGAGCGATGCTCCGGAGACCACGCCCGCGCGGTGAATCGCACGGCGCCGGTCAAGACGCCCTTGACGTGCCGGTCCGGGAGCTCCCGGACGACGAGCGGGGGCTCGCGCTCGTCGACCGGACTCTTTCGCGGGTGAAGACCGTGTGCCGCTGCGGACCTCATCATGCGCACCGTATCGATTTTCAGCCAGCCCTCTCGCCGGAAATACTGATAGACGATGGGACCGATGAAGTACGTTTCAGTTCGTTCGCCGCCGCGGATCCGCACGAGCTTGTAACGCCGCGGGCCGTCTTCGATTCCAACGAAGCGCTCTCCGTTCGAGGCGGTGACCGTTATACGATAGGAGGAACCAGCCGTCGCCCGTCGGGCGCTCTTCGGCAGCCACGCGATAGTGGGGAGCGTGAAGCCGACGAGATCGCGGTCGCCCGGATTCGGCCCGGCGCCGATCAGGGTGAGCGCCGCGGCGGTGGCAGCGGCTGCGCGACGAGCGGTGATGACCATCGAATCCGTTCTACCCGAACCGGTTAGCTCGGGATCGGGAGGCGGGTGCCGCGCCCTTCGACGATGCAGCGGTCGAATACGTGCGATGCTGCGGCGACGTCCCACAGGCCGATGCCGAGCGACTCGAAGAGCGTGATCTGATCGTCGGAGGTTCGGCCGAGCGCGTGGCCGGCGACGACGTCGCTCAGGCGCGTCGCGTGCTCCCACTGCCAGCGGCCGCTTTCGTTCGCCGCGCGCAGGTCGCCGGACTCGATCTTCGCCTGAGCGAGGTCTTCGACCGCGACGACCGCTGCGCGCGCGACCGCTTCGACGTCGATCTCCTGCGCGTTCGCGCGGTTCGAGCCCGCCGCGTTGACGTGCGCGCCGGCCTTGAGCCACGCGCCTTCCAGCACCGGGGTGTTGGAGTTGGTCATCGTGCACACGACGTCCGCCTCCGCCACCGCGTCGCGCCCGCTCGCGACCGGCTCGACCGGGACGTCGACACGTTCGCTCATCAGCTCGCAGAACTCCGCCCGGCGCTGCGGGTCGCGGCCGTAGACGAGGACGCGTTCGATCGGGCGCACGTGCACGCACGCTTCGAGCTGCGTGCGCGCTTGCCAGCCGGTGCCGATGACCGCCAGCGTGCGCGCGTCCTCGCGCGCCATGTAGCGCGTCGCGACGCCGGAAGCGGCGCCGGTGCGAATCTGCCCGAGCGCGTCGGCTTCGATGATCGCGAGCATTTCGCCGTTCTCGTCGAAGAGCGTGTACCAGAATTTCGCGCCGCGGCCTTTCGGCGCGACGGTGTACGTCTTGTGGCCCATGCGCCCGCCGTAGGCCGCGACCAGCACTTGGATGACCGACGAGCTCGTGTACGCGCGCTGGCGCGGCTTGTTCTGGGCGCGCCCCTCGGCGAGCGCGCGTGCGGCGTCTTCGACCAGCGCGAGCGCGTCGCGCATCGTAAACGTGGCGACGACGTCGCCTTCGGTCAGATAGAGCGGGTTCACGCGCGGCCCGAGCCGACCACGCCGGCGTCGTCGCCGCCGAAGCCGGCGGCGATGTAGCGGTCTTGCAACGCGGTGACGCCGGGCATGACGTCGAGGCGCGTGCCGTGGCGCGCCGCCTCCTCGATCATCAGCCGCGCGTCCTTGCGCGCCATGCTGAGCTCGAAGCTCGGCGGGCTGAAGCGGCCCTCGGCCATCTGCTTGCCGCGGCCTTGAATGGCGTTGCCCGGGTTGAACTCGCTGAAGAGCGCGTGCGCGTCTTTGGGATCGATCCCGAGCGAGCGCGCGAGCGCGAAGACGTCGGCGAGCCCGCCGGTGATCACCAGCAGCATCATGTTGCCGAAAAGCTTGAACGCGGCCGCGCGCGACGGGTCGTCGCCGAGCTCGAGAACCTTCCCGGTCATCGGCGCGAGCCGCGGTTTCACGCGCGCGCGCACCGCGGGATCGCCGGAGAGCAGCAGGATCCCGGTGGCCTCGCGCGCGTTCTGCGGGCCCATGAAGACCGGCGCGTGGACGAACGTGCGCCCGCGATCCGCCCAGCGCTGCACGCGCTCGGCGGTCGGCGTCGGCGCGGTCGTCGTGTGGTCCGCGATGAAGGCGGTCGGCAGGATCAGGTCGGTGAGCGGCTCCAGCACCGCATCGACGGCCGCGTCGTCGCTCAGCGTGAGGTGAATCTCCGCTGCGCCGCGCACCGCGTCGGCCGGGTTGTCGAACGCTTTCGCGCCGTCGGCTTCCAGCGCACGCGCTTTCTCGGCGGTGCGGTTCCAGACGTGGACCGTCTCGCCGCGCTCCAGCAGCTTGCGTACGAAGTTGGCGCCGAGCAGTCCGGTGCCTAGCCATGCGATCAAGGCGGTTCTCCTCAAATCGGTAATGTGGTCGGTCGCCGACGTTGTACCCGCGTTCCGCGCTGCGCGCATTCGAGCCGCTTGCCTTCCGGGGCGAGCAACAAGCATTGGACGTCTTCGGCAAATGCGGAGAAGCCGCAGTGTAGGATCAAATCGTACCGGCCTCATGAACGACGTCGTCAATGCCGTCATCCACGATCATCGGCACCGTGGATTGCGCCGACTGTTCGTAGTCGTTACGGTAAGGTGCGCAAATAATACGCATCTGAAGAATACTCCAAGGAATGTCACCTATGCGGCATCACCTTTTGCTCCGGGGCACTTGTGTCGCTATCCTGCAATGCTATACTCGGCATCGAGCAGCACCTGCGGGAAGCTGTTCGGAAAGGCCGCCACGATGAAAACGATCGCAGCCATGGCGTTCGTCGCTCTGCTCACGGGCTGTGCCGGAAGTCGCTCGAGCGTTCCACCAGCGGGTCAGCTGACGTCGCAGACCGGATCGCGCGAACCGCAATATGTCACCATTCAGCCTGGGTTCGGCGTCGAATACCTTGACACGTACGCGCCGGTCGGACCCTGCCAACCCGGTGTGCTTACGATCATGTCGGGTCGCGCACCGGTCACGAGCCTGTCGTTCCCAGCCGGCCAAGGCCCGCCACTCGTCGTATCGAACTGCAACTTCTTTACGCCTCAGAACGTCATCGTCTACCTCAATACTCCCACCTACGGTTCGCCGGTGCTTCGGTACACCAATCAAACGATCACGGTGGACGCGCCCGGCCCCGCACAAGTCACGGCAACCTGGTCCGCCGCGGGAGCGCCAGGACCCGAGTCGGTGATACGGTCACCCCAATCCAAAACGCCCTCAGGGACCGCAACGCCAAGTCCGACGGCGACGGTAACCTTTACGATCGGAGCACCGCAGAGCGGCAACCTTTCCAGGCGCATTCGGCTCTAAACGATCGGCCGGCGTTGAAGCCGTCTTCGCAAGTCATCCGGGCAGGCCGGTCGCGTAGGCGACCACCGCGCCGCGCCGCGCGATCAGCCGGTAGTGGCCCGCGCGCAGAACGTCGCGAATGAGCGGCAGCACGCGGCGCTGGAAATCCTCGTTCGGATAGTCTTCGGCGAAGACGACGTAGCCGGCACGCGACCATGACGGCCCGCTGCCGAGCGGCGTCGCGTTCGGGTGCGTCGCCGCAAGCGCCGTATACCACTCGTCGTGCGTCGCCACGCTCGCGTCGCGCGGAATCGTCGCGAGCACCGCGCGCGCATCGGCGAGCGCGTGGTACGACGGCTTGAGATAGTGCAGCGGGTGCAGCGGGCTGAACGCGATCAGCACGATCGCCGAGAGCACGAACGCGATCGTCGTCCAGCGGCGCTGAACGCGCAGCGTCGCGATCCCGCCGGCGAACGCGATCAGCAGCCACGGGATCCAGAGCGCCGCGTAGTGCATCCCCATCCGCCACACCAAGCCGCTGTTCGCCAGAAGCACGATCGCGAACCCGGGGACTGCCAGCAGCGCGAGCCGCGAGCGCAGCGGCACGAGGGCCAGCGGAACGAACGCTTCGAGCACGTACGTCAGCCGGCCGATCGTGAAAATCGCGGCGAAGAACGCGAGGGGGTGCAGGAGCGGCGCGAGCAGCAACGCCGCGGGGCCGCGCGCGAACGGGTAGTCGTAGAAGTGCGACGGCGGCCACGGGCCGACGCGCGGCAACACTATGAGCGCGTAGACCGCGTCGGACGCGATCGCCAGCGCGGCGGAACCAAGACCTGCGGCGAGCAGCGCGCGGTCGCGCCGCAGCGCGCCGTCGACCGCGACGACGAGTCCCACGATCGCGAGCTCGATGCAGACGTCCTCGCGCAGCCCCGCGAGCAACACCGCGCAGATCGCGACCCACGCCCACGCGCGGCGCCGCACCGCGAGCCACCAGCCCAGCGCGAGCGCCGGCAGCAATCCGAGGTCGCGGAATTCGCCGAACCCGACCGCCACCAGCGGCGGGTAGACCAGCGCGACGGCGCCGATCCGGTCGGCGACGCCGCGCTCGAGGCGCATCGTCCGCGCGACCGCGGCGAGCAGCGGCGCGGACGCGACCGTGGCGGCGGCAAGGATCGCTTGCAGCACCCACACGCTATGCGTCGCGGCGAGGAACGGCCACAGGAGCACCAGCGTGGGCGACCAGTGAAACCGGTAGTGCGTCCCGCCTTCGATTCCGTTCCGCATCCCACCGAACGAGTCCAGCACGATCTGCACGAACGTCCCAGTGTCGGCCCCGTAGCTCCAGTCCGCCGTGCGGATCGTGGCGAGAATGCTGAGGACCAGGAAAGCGGCGATGGTCCCGATCCACAGACCGGAGACGCGGTTGGTGCGCACCAGGATCTGCTGTTCGCCCTTATAGCCGTGAATTCGTTCCGAATCCAAGCGACCAGAGGGCCAACGGGGTGGAATCGGCTAGCGAACGCGCGGTAAGCGCTATGCCGCGACATGCGTGGCACAAGGTACAAAGGAAGTCCACTTCGACACTTGGGTGTCGGTAAGACGCGCGGGTTTTGCGGCTCGGGCCGTGGTATTGCGGATCATGGCGTTCCCGTGGAGGGCTTCAGCGCTTGCCTGGCCAGCTATTTGGAGTGGGAGCCGGTAATGGACGAGCTGCCGCATGAGTTCGCCGAGCCGGCCGCGCAAGGGGCGCTGTCATTCAACGGCCAGTTGCACTTCAAATGCGGAAACTGCCATGAAATTTCATGGGCGGACGTCATGTATGGGAAGTCGGCACTTTCCGGTGCCCTCACGCCGCGCTGCCCCAATTGTGAAACGCCACGCCTGCAGCTCATCAAGTTCGACGCTCAGGGCAACGTCGTAAGCCCTCCGTTTCCGAAGCGCTTATTCGTCTTACCCCAAGGTCCGGAGCCTCTCGGAGAGTCGATCGAAAGCGACGTCCATTTCCTAGCCGAGTACTTTCGAACGCTCCAACGGTCTCCCAAGGCTCACGCGGCGTGCGTTCACTTCGTGAGGTTCATCGAGTCGGTCTTCCACCAGGTATATCGCGCAACCGAGGCGGCAACAGACCTATTGAACCTCGCGTCCGGAATCATGAGAGCGGTCTATCGCGAGACCGGGAATCTCGATGCAGCGTACCGGTCGATTTCGCTGATGACAAGGGCGCGCGACATAACGTCGAGCGCGGTCCAGCGTGCGGTCTACGGATTGAACATCAGCCAAACGCTGTATTCCGTTTTGGCGCGCGAACAAGAAGAGCTTCTCGGACTTCGTCTGGGACTCGACGTGAAGGAGTATGCGCTGAAGCTCTCGCGCGAGAGCCTTCTGGTCTTTGAACGAGAACCGCAACTGGCCGAACTGCGCGCGCACCAAAAGTGGCTGATGGGCGACATACTCAAAGCCGGTGAGGCTTCGGAGGGCGAGCTACGCGAGGCTCTCGTCTGGCTAGATGACGCGTTGAACGACCCAGGCCTGCCGGAAGGCATCGTCCCGCACGTCCACGAGAGCCGAGCGCGCACACGCTTGAAACAGGTGACCTCCCCGCCGGACTGACGGGGAAGTCACGCTGTTGTACGACTATCGCCGGGCGCTGTCGCGCTCCGTGAAGAATTCCTCGTGAATCGTCGGGACGTCGTCGAGCTGGTTCACAGCTTGGCGCTGCGTGACGCCGCCGGCTTTGATCTGCTGGCCCTCGGCCGCGAGGCCGCCGTCGGGGGTCAGCAGCCGACCATTGCAGCGTGAGATCACGGTCGCGGGATCCTCTGAACCATCGCGCCCGTCGTCATCGCCGAGCGTCACGGTGAGCACTGAGCTGCCCGGGGCGATGCTTGTTTCGAGCTGCGCGGCGTCCGCCGCGCCGACACCGTGTTCGATCAGCGCCTCGTTGAGCGTGTACTGCTCGCCCGCAAAGAAGCGGCCGATCTTTCCGAGGATGTTGCTGCTGCCGCCCTCGACGACGTCCGTTCCGTCCACCTCGCCGGTCAGCGCGCCCGTGTCAACTCCTCTGGAGCTGTCCTTCGGGCCATGCGGCCTCGTCGTTCCAATCCAGGTGTGCTTGTATCCCGCATCGTGGAGATCTCGCGCGGCAGCGCGAGCGTCGTCGCGGTCCACGAAGACGCCAACAACTGCCCGGGCGGCGTCATGTTTCGCAGTCATTCTCATTCCTCCGAATTCGAGTTCTCGTCCGCGTTACGTCTCTCCATACCCGCCGCGCCCGAACGTCAGGTACCAGGCGGTCGTTCGCGAAACATCGGCCGCTTGAACCGCATTACGGCGAGCAATCACCGTGTCGCAAATGAGTGTAATCGCCTCATCGGACGATCATGTTACGACGTTGCGAAAATTTTGCGGCCGCCGATGCGCCGCCAGCGGATCGCGGGTTCTCCATCGACATCGACGTATTCGAAGGTAGGGCGGCAATAGCCGCATCGGCTTCGCGTTCCATCGCTTGCCAGCGGTCGGACCGGAACCACGCTTGAGCCCTGTCCGAGACCTTGACCCATATCTTTGCCGCGCGTGCCACGGCCTGATGATCGCAGAGACACTGAGATACTTCAATACGGAATTTCCGATTGGGGAGCGCAAAGGTTGGCTCTCCTACTAAAGCAAGGAGGCGTAGAGCCGACGGTTGAGCCACGCGGGAGGCGGAGCCGCTGCGGGTTGTCGGGAGTTGCGGCCAGAGATGTGTTTGCCTTTGACGCCGGGGACGTGCTGTGGTAGAGTAAGCCGTTGTGTCCGGGGCCGGGCATGACGCGCGTTCGCGCGCCCGCCGCCTTCGCCGGGCGGCCGGAAGACGAGGTCGGAGCCGCCGGGTCGCCGGGGCTGCCGGTCGAGGCGACGACACCGGGCCGTGCCCGGACAGGATAAACCAGCAAAGAGCAGTTTTCGTTTGGCCGCCAAGAAGCAAACCAAGACGCGCAAGAAGCGCGAGTTCAAGAACGTCGGAGCGGGCGTCGCCCACATCCACTCGTCGTTCAACAATACGATCGTCACGATCACCGACAACACCGGGTCGACGATCGCCTGGGCCTCCGCCGGGAACCTCGGGTTCAAGGGCTCGAAGAAGTCCACCCCGTTCGCCGCGCAGATGGCCGCCGAAGCGGTCGCGCGCAAGGCGATGGACCACGGGATGAAGACCGCCGAGGTCTACGTCAAGGGTCCGGGCGCCGGCCGCGAAGCCGCGATCCGCTCGCTGCAGGCCGCCGGTTTGGAGATCACCCTCATCAAAGACGTCACGCCGATCCCGCACAACGGCTGCCGGCCGCCGAAGCGCCGCAGAGTGTAAGGGAGTTGTAGGAAAACGATGGCCCGTTACACCGAAGCCGTGTGCCGACTCTGCCGCCGCGAGACCGCGACCAGCAAGACCGGCGAAAAGATCAAGCTCTTCCTCAAGGGCGACCGCTGCCTGTCCAAAAAGTGCGCCGTCGAGCGCCGCGGAACCGCGCCGGGTCAGAAGACGCAGAACACCAAGACGCGTCAGAAGATCTCCGAGTTCGGCCGCCAGCTCCGCGAGAAGCAGAAGATGCGCCGCTACTACGGCGTGCTTGAGAACCAGTTCTCGAACTACTTCCGCGAAGCGCAGCGCGTCAAGGGCAAGACCGGCGCGACCTTCCTGCAGCTGCTCGAGCGCCGTCTCGACAACGTCATCTACCGGCTCAACCTCGCGCAGAGCCGCGCCCAGGCGCGCCAGCTCGTCACGCACCGCCACTTCCGCTTGAACGGGCGCATCGTCAACGTGCCCTCGATCATCGTGAAGGCCGGCGACGAAATCACGATCACCGACCGCTCGAAGTCCTCGGACTTCTTCGCCGGCGCGATCGAGACCGCGAAGAACCGCCGCCACCCTGAGTGGCTCGAGTTCAACGAGACCGACGCTTCATCAAAAGTGCTGGCGCTCCCGAGCCGCGAGCAGATCGATACCCCGGTCGACGAGCAACTGATCGTCGAGTACTACAGCCGCTAATCCTTAGACCAAACCACACCACCGTTAGGCGTCCGATCGTGGATCGAGCGCGGCTCGCATCTGCGGATAACGTAAACGGAGAAAGACCACACCGAACAACATGACCGTCCTCGAAGCGCCCGCCGGCGCCAACATCGAAGTTCGCGAACGCCGCGAGAACTACGCCAAGTTCGTGATCGAGCCGCTCGAGCGCGGCTTCGGCATCACCCTCGGCAACGCGCTGCGCCGCGTCCTGCTCTCCTCGATCCCCGGCGCCGCCGTCACCTACGTCAAGATCGACGGCGTCCTGCACGAGTTCTCGACGATTCCCGGAGTCGTCGAAGACACCGTCGACCTGCTGCTCAACCTCAAGGGACTGCCGATCAAGCTGAACACGGAAGACCCCAAGGTCCTCCAGCTCAGCGCGAGCGGCGCGAAGGAAGTCACCGCCGGCGACATCCAGCCGGACGCCGACGTCGAGATCCTGCAGCCGAACTACCACCTCGCGACGCTCTCGAAGAAAGACGCGAAGCTCTCGATGGAGATCGGCGTCGAGAAGGCGCGCGGCTACGTCACCAGCGACAAGCAGCGCAACATCGAGCACATGATCGGGCTCATCCCGATGGACTCGATCTTCTCGCCGATCCGCAAGGTCAACTTCAGCGTCGACGACACGCGCGTCGGCCAGTCGGTCGACTTCGACCGCCTCACGCTGGAGATCGAGACCAACGGCTCGATCTCACCCGACGACGCGCTCTCGGAAGCGGCCCAGATCCTTACCGAGGAGCTGCGGCTCTTCATCGGCTTCTCGACCGAAGAGAAGCCGGTGCAGACCGCGCCCGCCAGCGAGTGGGACGTGCCGGTCGAGACGCTCAACCTCTCGGTGCGCTCGTTCAACTGCCTCAAGCGCGCGGGGATCTCGAAGGTCTCCGAGCTGCTCGACATGACCGAAGACGAAATCATCAAGATGCGCAACTTCGGCAAGAAGTCGCTCGACGAGATCAAGCAAGTCCTGGAGGAGCGGGGACTCTCGCTCCGCCAAGCGTAGAGGAATCATGCCGCACCAAGTCGCCAACAAGCGTCTCTCGCGCACGGACGGTCATCGCAAGGCGCTGCTCCGCAACCTCGCGACGTCGTTCTTCAAGCACGAGAAGATCGAGACCACCTCGACCAAGGCCAAGGAGATCTCCAAAGTCGTCGACCGCCTCATCACGCAGGCGCGGCGCGGCGGGCTCCACTCGCGGCGGCTGGTGGCCTCCTACCTGACCGAAGAGGCCGTCGCGAAGAAGCTGTGCGAGCAGATCGCACCCTCGCTGAAGGACAAGCCGGGCGGTTACACCCGGATCACCAAGTCCCGCGTCCGCCCCGGCGACGCCGCGGAACTCTCGATCCTGGAGCTCGTGAAGTAGTCTCGTAGCACCGTCTCGGCCGCCCGGCCCCCTAGCCAGCGGCCGAGAATCTGCTACAGTAGGGGCTACCCCCGTATGCTAGTGACCGCGGACGACCCGCTCAGTCTCACCTCGATTACGCGATCGTTCGTCGCGGACAGCATCACGCCGATCTCCGCCTACCTCGCCCTGGCCCAGCCGGGGCGTTCGTGTATGCTGGAGTCGGTCCACGGGACGGAGCGGATCAGCCGCTTCTCGTTCATCGGCCTCGACTACCTCGACGCGTTCGGCGTCGACCGCGACCCGCGGATGCTCGAGCGCATTCGCGCCGCGATCGGCCGCTACAGGCTCGACCGCGACGACCTTCCGTTCCCCGGCGGCGCGGTGTGCGTGTTCACCTACGACGCGGCGCGCGCGCTCGAGCCCGTCCTGCGACAAACTCTGGACGACGGTGGCGTTCCGCCGGCGGACGTGCGGTTCGGGGACGCGCTGGCGGTCATTCCGGGGACGTGGCTGGTGTTCGATCACTTTACGCACCGGCTCACGCTGATCGGCTTCGCGCGCGAGGCGAGCGAACACGAGGCCGTCAACGCGCGGCTCGACGCGTACGCCGCGCGGCTGCTCGGCCAGCGCCCGACGGTGCCGGGCGCGGTGCGCGCCGACGGCCCGGTGAGCGCGTCGATGGACGAGGCGACCTTCCTGGAGCGCGTCGCGCAGGCGAAGCAGCTGATCTACGACGGCGAAGCGTACCAGCTGCAAGTCGGGATTCGTTTCTCGTGCCCGCTGGCGGGGACGGCGTTCGACTTCTACCGCGAAATTCGCGCGCGCAACCCCTCGCCGTACATGTTCTTCGTCGAGCACGAAGGGCGCGCGGTGTTCGGCGCCTCGCCGGAGTTCCTCGTGCGGCTCGACGGGCGCACGGCGCGGATTCGCCCGCTCGCCGGAACGCGCCCGCGCCACGCCGATCCGCAGGTCGACGCGCGGATCGCCGATGAGCTGCTCCACGACGAGAAGGAGCGCGCCGAGCACGTGATGCTGGTCGACCTCGCGCGCAACGATCTCGGCGCGGTGTGCCGCACCGGCAGCGTGCGGGTTGACGAGCTGATGGTGATCGAGCGCTACTCGCACGTCATGCACATCGTCTCGAACGTCGTGGGCGAGCTGCGCGAGGACAAGGACGCGCTCGACCTGTTCGCCGCCTCGTTCCCGGCCGGCACCGTCACCGGGGCGCCGAAGATCCGCGCGATGCAGCTGATCGACCGGCTGGAGCCCGTCGCGCGCGGCTTCTATGCCGGCAGCGTCGCGCACTTCGACTTCGACGGCGACCTCGACTCGTGCATCATCCTGCGCTCGGTCGCGGTGGCGAACGGGCGCGCCTACTGGCAGGCGTCGGCCGGGATCGTCGCCGACAGCGTCCCGCAGACCGAATACGCCGAAGTGTTCGCGAAGACCGGCATCGTCCGCGCCGTGCTGGGGATCGTTTCGTGACGCGGTTGCTGCTGGTCGACAATTACGATTCCTTCACGTGGAATCTTGCGCATTTGTTCGGGGCGGTTGAGGGGGTCGAGGTCGAGGTGGTTCGCAACGACGATCCGTGCTTGGACGACGGCGTTACGGCGCGCTACGACGGTGTGATCGTCGGGCCGGGGCCCGGCCGGCCGGCAGACGCGGGGCGCACGCTTGGGATCGTGCGCGAAGCGGCGCGCGAGCGCAAGCCGTTGTTCGGGGTGTGCTTGGGGCTGCAGGCGATCGGCGAGGCGTTCGGCGGGCGCGTTGTGCACGCGCCGCGACAGATGCACGGGAAGACTTCGGAGATCATCCATGATGCGCAGGGCCTTTTCGCGCAGATACCCTCGCCGTTTACGGCGACGCGGTATCACTCGCTCGTGGTCGACCATGACGGTTTCCCATCGGTGCTGCGGGCGAATGCGGCGAGTGAGGATGGGGTGATCCAGGGGCTCGTCCACCGCGAGCTGCCGATCTCGGGAGTGCAGTTCCATCCGGAATCGGTGCTGACGACGGCCGGTCGCGCGCTCGCCGAGAACGTCGTTCGGGAAATGCGCGCGTGACGGCGCCCGACCCCTATCCCCCGCTGCTGCGCGGCGTCCTTGCGGGGCACCATCTGTCGTCGGATGAGATGGCAAGCACGATTGGCGCGATCATGGACGAAACGCTCTCGCCGGTGCGCGCGTCCGCGCTGCTCGCGGCACTGGCCGCGAAGGGCGAGACGGTCGACGAGGTGGTCGGCGCGGCGCGCGCGATGCGCGAGCGGAGCGTGCGCGTCGAGCACGGCTTGCCGGTGGTCCTCGACGTCGTCGGAACCGGCGGCGACAACGCGCACACGATCAACATCTCGACGATGGCGGCGTTCGTCGTCGCGGGCTGCGGCGTTCCGGTCGCCAAGCACGGCAACCGCGCGGCGTCGAGCGCGTGCGGAAGCGCCGACGTGCTCGAAGCGCTCGGCGTCGACATCGACCGCTCGCCGGACGCGTCGGCGCGCGTGCTGCGCGAGCACAACATCGCGTTCTTGTTCGCCCAGCGCCACCATCCCGCGATGCGCGCCGTCGGCCCGATTCGGCGCGAGCTCGGCGTGCGGACCGTCTTCAACGTGCTCGGGCCGCTGACGAACCCGGCCGGTGCGAACCGCCAAGTGATCGGCGTCGCGCGCCCGGAGCACGTCTCGCTCGTCGGCGACGCGCTGCGCGCGCTCGGCGCCGAAGCCGGCGCGGTGATCCACGCGGAAGACGGGCTCGACGAAATCTCCGGCGAGGCGCCGACCGATGTGCTGCAGTTCGACCGCTCCGGCGTGCGGCGCTGGAAGCTCGAGCCGGCCGAGTACGGCGTGCGCGCGTCGCGCGCGGAGATTCGCGGCGGCGACGCCGCCGTCAATGCGGCCGCGGTGCTCGCGATTCTCGGCGGCGAGCGGAGCCCGCGCGCCGATCTGGTCTGTCTCAACGCCGCGCTTGCGCTCGTCGTCGCCGGCGAGGCGGTCGACGTCCACGACGGCATGGCGCGCGCGCGCACGTCGGTCGAAACGGGCCGGGCTCGCGCCGCGCTCGACGCGCTTCGTGCGCACCGCGAAAACGATCCTTCGACGGAGCTCAGGATGACAGTATGACGGACATGCTCGAAAAGCTCTACGCGGCCAAAGCGGAGGCGCGCGAAGCCGACGAAGCGCGCGAGCCGATTGAGGTGCTGCGCGAGCGGGCGCAGAACCGGCTCGGCGAGCGCCGGCGTTTTCGCGCGGCGCTCGAAGTGGCGCGTGGGCCGGCGATCGTCGCGGAGATCAAGCGGGCCTCGCCGTCAGTCGGGTTGATCGTTCCCCATCTCGATCCGGCGCAAGTCGCGCGCGACTACGAAGACGCGGGCGCCGACGCGATCAGCGTGTTGACCGAGGCTGATCATTTCCTCGGCGACCTCGCGTATCTCGACGTCGCGCGCGAAGCGAGCGTGCTCCCGATCTTGCGCAAAGACTTCTTGCGCACGCGGTACGAGGTCGTGCAGTCGGCCGCATACGGCGCCGACGCGATCCTGGCGATCGTCGCGGGGCTCACCGACGAGCAGCTCGCCGATATCCTCGACGAGGCGCGGCAGCACCAGCTGGACGTGCTCGTCGAGGTGCATACCGAAACGGAGCTGCGCCGCGCCGTCTCGGCCGGAGCGATGCTCCTAGGGATCAACAACCGCAACTTGCACACCTTCGAGACGGACCTCGCCGTCACCGAGGAGCTGCTGCCGCTCGTGCCGCCCGGCGTGCTCGTGATCAGCGAGAGCGGCGTGAAATCACAGGACGACGTCGCCCGCTTGGTCGTGCGCGGCGTCTACGGCGTGCTGGTCGGCGAGTCGCTGATGCGCGCCGACGACAAGAGCGAAGCGATTCGCGCGCTGAAGGGCGCGCTGAACGTTCCGCTGTAGAGCGAAGCGTTGCGCACGCGGGTGAAGATCTGCGGCTGCACGAGCGCGGCCGACGTCGCGCTCGCCGTCGACGCGGGGGCCGACGCGGTCGGCGTGATCCTCGCCGAGGAGTCGGAGCGGCGGGTCAGCGTTGAGCGCTTCCGCGACATCGCGGAGACGGTCCCGGCAATCACGACGCTGGTCGCGGTCTTCGTCGATCCACCCGCAGCGCTCGTCGACGAGGCGCTGAAAGTCGGCGCTATCCCGCAGTTCCACGGGTACGAGCCGGCCGAGGTCTGTGAAGCCTTCGCCGCCGGGCCGTACCTGAAGGCCTACCACGTCCGGGATGGCGGCGTGCCGTCGCGGGCGGAATTCGACGCGCACGCGCGCCCGTTCGAGCACGCGACCTGGCTTTTCGACGCCGCCGGCGCCGGCGGCCGCAGCGGCGGGACCGGCCGCATGTTTCGTTGGGAACTCGCGCGCGAGCTCGCCGGTGCGCGGCGCTTTGTGGTCAGCGGCGGTCTCACGCCGGAGAACGTCGCGGACTGCGTGCGAGCGGTGCGCCCGTATGCCGTGGACGTGCGCAGCGGAGTCGAAACGAGCGGGCTGAAAGACGGCGCGAAGGTTCGCGCGTTCGTCGAGGCGGTGCGGCTTGCCGACGCGGGGGTTGGAGCATAAGTCACCATGGCCGATGAAACCGTCGATCCCGCGCGGCGCGCGGACTACGTCGGCAAAATTGTGTTGGTCGGGCTGACCTATCTCAATCCCGACGGCAGCGAACAAGCGCGCGAGGCGTGGGCCGGCGAGATCGAAGATATCCGCGAGGACGGCATCGTCTCCGTTCGCCGGGCCGGCGAGGAAGAGCCGTTCACGTTGCCGCCCGAGCTCGAGCGCGCGGAACCCGGCGAATATCGGCTGCGCGGCACGGGCGAGGTCGTCATCAATCCTGATTTTGTCGCTTCGTGGACGATCCAGCTCCGCTCGGCGGCGGACGCTGAAGCGAACGGAACTGAAACCGAGTCATTATGATCGATACCGGCGAGCACACGATCCTTCCCGACGCGCGCGGGTACTTCGGGCAGTTCGGCGGCGTCTTCGTTCCCGAGGTCCTCGTCGAGGCACTCGTGCGGCTCGAGAAGGCGATGAACGAGGCGTTCGCCGATCCGGCGTTTTGGAACGAGTACGAGACGCTGTTGTGCGATTACGTCGGGCGGCCTTCGCCGGTCTATCACGCTGAGCGACTGGTCGACGGGCCGCATGCGCCGATCGTCTTCAAGCGCGAGGACACGAACCACACCGGCGCGCACAAGATCAACAACACCGTCGGACAGGCGCTGCTCGCGCGGCGGATGGGAAAGCAGCGTCTCATCGCGGAGACCGGCGCGGGCCAGCACGGCGTCGCGACGGCGACCGTCGGCGCGAAGCTCGGGATGCAAGTCGATGTCTACATGGGCGCGGTCGACGTCGAGCGCCAAGCGCTCAACCTCTATTTGATGAAGCTGCTCGGCGCGCGCGTCCATCCGGTCGAAAGCGGAACCCGCACGCTGAAGGATGCGACGAACGAAGCGTTTCGCGAGTGGGCGGCGCGGGTCGAGGACACCTTCTACGTGATCGGCTCGGTCGTCGGCGCGCACCCGTATCCCTACATGGTGCGCGAGTTTCAGAAAGTCATCGGGATCGAAGCGCGCGCGCAGATCATCGAGCGCTACGGGCGGCTGCCGAGCGACGTCGTCGCGTGCGTCGGCGGCGGGTCGAACGCGATGGGAATCTTCAGCGGCTTCCTCGCAGACGCCGAGGTGAAGCTGTGGGGCGTCGAAGCCGCCGGGCACGGCGTGCGCGCGGTCGACACGGCGGCCTCGCTGAACGCCGGAAGCGTCGGCATCTTGCACGGCTCGCGCAGCTACGTGCTGCAGGACGACGAAGGGCAAGTCCGCGACACGCATTCGATCAGCGCTGGACTCGACTATCCCGGCGTCGGCCCCGAGCACTCGTACCTGAAAGACAGCGGCCGCGCGCGCTACGTCGCGGTCGACGACGCCGAAGCGCTCGACGCATTTCACCACACCGCGCTGCGCGAGGGGATCGTTCCGGCGCTGGAGTCCGCGCACGCGATCGCGTTCGCGCGCTGTCTGGCGAAAACACGCGGGCCGGAAGGGCTGATCGTGGTGAACTTGAGCGGCCGCGGCGACAAGGACGTGCGCACCGTCGCCGCGCTCGAAGGGACCGAGATCTGATCGCGAGCGGCGGGATCGACGAGGTCTTCTCGCGCGCGCGCGCCGAGCGGCGCGCCGCGCTGATTCCCTACGTCGTCGCCGGCGATCCCGATCGCGAGACCACGCTGGCCGTCATCGACGCGATCACCGCCGCGGGCGCCGACCTGATCGAGCTGGGGATTCCGTACGGCGATCCGCTCGCCGACGGGCCGACGATCGCCGCGGCCGGACAGCGCGCGCTCGCCGGCGGGATGAAGTTCGCCGACTCGCTCGAGCTTGCCGCACGCGCTCGCGCGCGCGGCGCCGCGCCGATCGTGTTCTTCACCTACGTGAACCCGGTCGACCGCTACGGCGCGGAACGCTTCGCGCACGGTGCGCGCGAGGCCGGCGCGGCGGGCGCGATCGTCCCCGACGTTCCGCTCGAAGAGCTCGACACGTTCGCGCCGCCGCTGCGCGCCGCCGGGCTCGCGATCCCGCTCCTCATCGCGCCGACGACGCCGCCGGCGCGCGCGGCGCGGATCGCCGCCGCGTCGAGCGGATTCGTCTATCTCGTCTCACGGCTCGGCGTGACCGGCGCGCGGCGCGAGCCGGACGTCGGTTGGATCGCCGGTGCCCTCGCGCGGCTGCGCGAAGCGACGCGGCTTCCGCTCGCGGTCGGCTTCGGCATCGCGACCCCCGCGCAGGCCGCCGCGGTCGGCGCGGTCGCCGACGGTGTCATCGTAGGGAGCGCGCTGATCGACGCGTACGCCGGTTCCCACGGCCAGGAGGCCGCGCGCAAGGCGGCGGCTTTCACGCGCGCACTAAAAGAGGCGGTGCAACGATAGGGCGCTATTCCAGTTCCTCGGTGTTGACGGTGGCACGGTTCTGCTGGTATGCTTGGGAAGAGGGTGTCCCTATGCTTCTGTCTCGCTTTTGCCGCGCGCTACCACTCTCTTGTATCGCAGCGGCGCTATTCGTATCGGGCTGCGGCCCAGTCTCTAGGACGCACGACATTCCCGCCGGATCGGGAAAGCGTGGTGTGCAGTCCGTGCACCACCCTTACCCGAACGCGATCATGCAAAAAAAATTCGCGGGACTTCGCCGTGCGGACGCTGCGCCACCGGCCGAGCCTGCGATGCTTCGCGCGCTCCCGCGCATGCGCGGCAACGGACCGTCGGCGTGGCAGGGAACTGCGGCGTTCGCAAGCGCGCGGAGAAACGATGCCGCCGTCGCCGGAGCCACCGACCCCTACGCGCTTGTCGCGAGCTTCTGGAATCGCGTGCTTTCGGCAGCCAACCGTAGGTCGAGCAGCAGGCGCACGCCCTCCAACGTCACGGAGTGTGTCGACTGCGGCGGTCAGAGCGGCTACTACTTCTACAACATCACCCAGCCGCACTCGGGCGCGTACGGACTGCACACAGCATACACAACGGGCGTGGCGCTAGGGTCGACGTCTTTCGTAAGCGATCTGTTCGCGCCCACCTCGCGCGAAGGCGGGTCGTGCCTCGAAATCGGGACGCGCTACAGGAATGCAGCGCCAACGTTCGGCGTGACCTACGCCGAGGTGTACGCGTACGACTTTTGCGATCCGACGGCGTCCGACCAAATCGGCGTCTTCCACACGTTGCAACCGCTCAACGGTAACTTCCAGACGAACTACACGCGTGACTTCGGAGACGGTTTCCCGCAGTACACGTTTCAGACGTGGCGTAATTACGATGGAACGTGGTCAGTGGCGCTCTACAACTACAACACCTCGGCATGGGTGCCGCAATACACGAGCCGGACGGCAACGCTCAATCCGAAGGCGCAAGGGCCTAACGGCTGGGACATCTTCGAGACGCATTTCGCGATCAGCGTGCAGTGCTCGTACCTGCAACCCATAAAATCGTCAGGCGAGCGCTGGTACAACACGCAGACCAACACGTGGCAGTTTCTCGGCACGTTCGACAGCACTGCGTACATCGGGACCCCCCTACCCGCCGAGTGTATGAACACGGATGACGGACAGGGTGTGGGAGACTACTACATCGTCACCCCGACGTGCAACGACACATGCGTCGACCGGTTCCACGAGTGGGTCGCAACCTCGTTTCCGTCCCAGCCGCCCCCGCCCCCGCCTCCGCCCGGAGGCGGTGGTGGCGGCGGCTGCTTCGATCCCTCGGTGTGTTGCGATCTCTATCCAACGGCGTACCAATGCTGCCCGTGGTATGATCCGTCTCTCTGTTGTGGCTACGGGGTCGGGTTCGACCACACGCAGTGCTACATAATCTCCTCAGCGCGGCGCGCACCGATGACGGGGACGCGGCGGACCGACGCCCTGCTAGCAGCGACAGCCGAACGCTTCACTGGAGCTGGGGCCGCACGAAGCGCGGGCGTGAGCATGGCGCTTACGCCACCACAGCGCGAATGATCGCTGGCACGGCAGGCGTGCCGCCTCCGTCATCGGTGTTCGCGATCTGCAGCCCCGCTCCGCGAGCCGCTGAGTTCGTGCGAGTTCTGAAGCAGGAACGAGCGTCGAGGCCGGAAGGCGTCGCGCTCATTGTCGATCTCGCCGTTCGGCCGGCGGACGAGGACGTCGGCGTGAAGCTGACGTTTCTCGCCGTCACCGAGCTTGGCACGACAATCGCGTCGCTCGTCGAGCGCGTGCCGCCGCCGGCGAGCGCGAAATCGGTCACCGGTGGGCCGGCGCCGGAAGGCTTCTGGCGGGTCGTGTTCGAGCGGCTTCCGGACACATCGGCGATTGAGGTGCACTACTACTGGCAGGTCGCGGGAACGACCGCGGACGGGCGGGTGTGCTACGTCGCAGGCGGACCCGCCCGCCTCCCAATCGTTCGGCGCTAGCCGCTAACGCGCGCGCCTCGCGGAAGGAAATCCCGGGCCGGGGCCTTATTCCTGCACGAAATATTCCCATCGGGAGGCTTCATGCAGTATCGTTCGTTGCTCGTCACCGCGCTTGCGCTTGCCTTCGCGGTGGGTGGGAGCAGCGCTGGCATAGAACCGGTCGCGGCCGCGAGCGACACGATCGTGTTCGGTTCGCCGATCTCGCTGACCGGCAACTTGACGAAAGAAGGTCACCTCACCCAAGAGGGCTACGACTTCTGGAAGAATTACGTCAACGCGCACGGCGGGATCAAGGTCGGCAACAAGAGCTACAAGGTCGACATCAAGTACTACGACGACGAGTCGAAGAACGACACCTCGGCGCAGTTGGCTGAGCGGCTGATCGATCAGGACCACGTCAACTTCATCCTCGGCCCGTACGGCTCGGGAACGAGCTTCACGGTCGCGCAGATCGCCGAGCGCAAGAAGATCCCGATGGTCGAAGGGAACGGCGCCGCCGAGAAGATCTTCAAACAGGGCTTCAAGTACACGTTCGGCGTCCTCTCGCCGGCTAGACGCTACCTCGAAGGGATTCTCGAGATGGCGCATTCGCAAAAGCCCGTTGCGCAGACCGTCGCGATCACGGCGGCAAGCGACGCGTTCTCGCAGGAAGTCGCGGATGGCGCGACGGCGTGGGCGAACTCGCACGGCATGAAGGTGGTCTACAACAACAAGTACCCCGACACCGCGACCGACGTGTCGTCGATCATCTCGGCGCTCAAGCAGCAGAACCCGGATCTCATCCTCAACGCCGGCCACGTGCAGGACGCGCTGCTGGTGCAGAAGGGTCTGCGCGAGCAGAACGTTCAGGCGAAGGGCTACGGCTACACCGTCGGCCCGGACACCCCGGACTTCGTCAACGCGCTCGGCAAGGACGCGAACGACGTCTTCGGCGCGGCGCAGTGGTCGGAGGCGGTGAAGTACAAGGCCGACCGCAAGGGCTTCTACGCGACGGCGCCCGAGTACGCGAAGGCGTTCGAGGGGGTGTACCATCACGCGCCCGACTACCACAACGCGGAGTCGACCGCGGCCTGCCTGGCGTTCCAGTACGCGATCGAGAACGCCGGCTCGCTCGACCCGGAGAAGGTGCGCGACGCGCTCGCCAAGCTCGATGTCACCACGTTCTACGGCATCCTCAAGTTCGACAGCCGCGGCCTCAACGTGTACAAACCGATGGTGGTGAACCAGATCCAGAACGGCAAGCTGCTGACGGTGTGGCCACGCGGCCTCGCGCAAGCGGCGCCGAAGTACCCCGCGCCGCCGTGGGGCAAGCGATAGCGTAGATGCAACTGCTGGCCCAGGATCTCGTCAACGGGATTCTCGCAGGCGGGATCCTGGCCGTGGTGGCCCTCGGCTTTTCGCTGGTCTGGGGCATCATGAACATCATCAACCTCGCGCACGGCGCGTTCATCATGCTCGGCGCGTACCTGACGTACCAGCTCTTCCAGAGCTTTCACGTCGATCCGTTCCTCTCGCTCCCGATCTCGTTCGTCGCGCTGTTCGTGCTGGGGTACCTGATCCAGCGCTCCCTGATCAACTGGGTCGCGCGCGCGCCGATTCTCACCACGTTTCTGCTGACGTTCGGGCTCTCGCTGCTGCTGGTGAACATCGCCGAGATCGTCTGGACGGGCGATCGCCGCGGGATCACGACCGTCTACACGGGCGTCAGCTTCACCGCGCTCGGCGTGACGGTGCCGTGGGTGAAGCTGTGGACGCTGCTCGTCGCGCTGGCGATCACCGCCGCGATGCAGATCTGGCTCACGCGCACGAAGACGGGCCGCGCGATCCGCGCGACGTCGATGGACATCGGCGCGGCGCAGCTCTCCGGCGTGCGCACGCCGCAGATCTACGCGATCGTCTACGGGCTGAGCGCCGGGCTGGCCGGCGTTGCCGGGACGCTGATCGCACTCTCGTACGCGCTCACCCCGACGATGGGCGATCCGTTCCTGATCAAGGCGTTCGTCGTGTGCGTGCTCGGCGGGCTGGGCTCGGTCGAGGGCGCGCTGATCGGCGGTCTCGTCTACGGGATCGTGGAGGCGTTCGCGACGCAGCTCGACTTCACGATCGGGACCCAGCACATCAGCGGTTCCGGCCTGCAGGACGCGATCGCGCTCATCGTGCTGCTGATCGTGCTGATCGTGCGGCCCACCGGGATCGTCGGAAAAGCGACCGCGTGAACCATTCTCCGAGCGCGGTGCAGAGCAGCACGGGCACCGTGCTGCGCCGCATCGGGTTGGGCGGGATCACCGGGAGCCCGGTGGCGTTCGCGATCGCGCTGGGGATCATGGCGCTGCTGCTGGCGGTGCCGGCGACACACAACGACTACTTCCAGATCGTCTTTCGGAACATTCTGATGTACGCGGCGATGGCGTACGGGTGGAACGTGATCGGCGGCTACACCGGCTACGTCTCCTTCGGCCAAGTCGCGTTCTTCGGCCTCGGCGGCTACTGCTCGGCGGTCCTGAGCGCGAACGGCGTGGACAACCTGTTCGCCGACGTCGCGCTGGCCTGCGTGGTGAACGTGGCCTTCGCGATCGTGATCGGCATCCCGGTGCTGCGGTTGAAGGGACACTACTTCGCGATCGCGACGCTGGGGATCGCGTTGGCGATCACCGACATCGTCGCGAACCTCGACGCCCTCGGCGGCTCGAGCGGCCTGGCCGTCCACCACGTCGACGAGGCGCACTTCTACATCTACTACTACGCGATGTGGCTGGTCGCGCTCGGCTCGATGCTTGGGACGTATGCGATCGCGCGCTCGAAGCTCGGTTATGCGTTCGTCGCGATCCGCGAGAACGAGGACGCCGCCGCGGTGCTCGGGATCGGCCAGACGCGCTACAAGGTGATCGCCTGGGCGATCAGCGGGATGATGGCCGGCGCCGCCGGCGCCGTGTTCGCGCCCGCCAACGGCTTTCTCGATCCGTCGATCGCGTTCTCCGTCGACTCCAACGTCTTCCCGATCGTGATGGCGATCTTGGGCGGGGTCGGCAGCGTCGCGGGTCCCTTCATCGGCTCGCTGATCCTTACCGGCACGAACGAGTTGCTGCAGCGCTATTTCATCAGCATCCACACGCTGTTCTTCGGCGCGATGATCGTGCTGGTGGTGCTGCTCCTGCCGCGCGGCCTGGTGTGGCTGTTCGGCTTGAAAGGCGGCGCGCGCGCGTGGCTCAAAGCCCTCACGGCGTACAAGGCATGAGCGCCACGGCGGACCCGCTCGCGCCGGGCGCCGTCGCGATGCGCATCGCGAACGTCGGGATGCGTTTCGGCGGCTTGTGGGCGCTCAGCGAGGTGAGTTTCGACGTGGAGCGCGGCAGCGTCGTCGGGCTGATCGGCCCGAACGGGTCCGGCAAGACGACGCTGATGAACGTGATCAGCGGCGTCTACAAGCCGTCGACCGGCGAGGTGACGTACGCCGGCAAGCGGATCGCCGACGTGCCGACGCACGAGGTCTGTCACCTGGGGATCGCGCGCACGTTCCAAGTCGTCAAGCCGTTCGCGTCGCTGACCGTGCGCGAGAACGTCGCGGTCGGCGCGATGTACGGCCGCAACGGCGCGAAGCGCTCGACGCGCGCGTCGTTCGAGCGCGCGCAGGAGCTGCTCGAGTTCGTCGGGCTGGCGCGCGTCGCGGAGCGCCCGGCGAGCGATCTGACGATCCCCGACCGCAAGCGGCTCGAGGTGGCGAAGGCGCTGGCGCTCGACCCCGACGTGCTGCTGCTGGACGAGGTGATGGCCGGGCTCAACGCCGCCGAAGTCGACGAAGCGCTCGATCTGCTGCGCGCGGTCAACGGGCGCGGCGTCACGCTGATCGTGGTCGAGCACCTGATGAAGGCGATCGTGTCGATCTCGACCACGATCGTCGTGCTCGCCGAAGGGAAGAAGATCGCGCAAGGCGCGCCGAGCGAGGTGCTCGCCTCGCCGCAGGTGATCGAAGCGTACCTCGGCTCGCGTTGGCTCAAGCGCCAGGAGCAGCTCAAGCAAATCGAGTCGCAGCGCGCGGAAGCGGAGCGCGTACAGCCGCCCGAAGCGACCCAACAGCCGCTCGACCCGCCCCAACACCCGCCCGAGGCAACGCCGTGACGGCCGCCCGAGGCGGCGCCGTGACGGCCGGTGCAGGCGCGCGCGTCGCGACGAGCCCGCTCGTCGTCGACGGCCTCAGCGCGGGCTATGGCGACACGCAAGTGCTGTGGGACGTTTCGCTGCGCGTCGATCCGGGCGAGATTGTCGCGCTGATCGGCTCGAACGGCGCCGGCAAGTCGACGCTGCTGGGAGCGCTGAGCGGCGTCGTGTCGGTCTGGGGCGGAACCGTGCGCTACGGCGATCGCGTGCTGACGGGAGAAGAACCCGACCGCATAGTGCGCGCCGGGCTGGTGCAGGTTCCGCAAGGCCGCCGGCTGTTCGGCTCGCTCAGCGTCGAAGACAACCTGCTGATGGGCGCGTACCTGCGCCGTGACAGCGAGGTGCGCAGCGATCTCGAGCGGATCCTCACCTTGCTGCCGCGCCTGCGCGAGCGCATCGACTACCTCGCCGGCCGCCTCTCCGGCGGCGAGCAGCAGCAAGTCGCGATCGGCCGCGCGCTCATGGCGCGCCCGCAAGTGCTCTTGATCGACGAGATGTCCCTCGGCCTCGCGCCCGTGCTCGTCGACCACCTCATCGAGCTCCTCGCGCAAATCAACAAAACCGGCGTCTCGATCCTCATCGTCGAGCAAGACGTCCAAACCGCCCTCGAAGTGAGCTCCCGCGCCTACGTCCTCGAAACCGGCCGCATCACCCTGAGCGGCCCCTCCGGCCAACTCCTCGATGACCCCCAGGTGAAGAAGGCGTATTTGGGCGTATAATCCGGCCCCGATGCCCCGAAGCGGTCCGAGCGGTCGGTGGTCTCGACGGTGCCCTTGGCCGCTTCAGTACCGTCGACCCCGGCAACGGAATGATGGATCTCTTGCGCGGGCTCGGGGCCCGTCAAACCTCTCCTTGCCGAACACAGACCTTTGCGAAGAAGACGAGGATAAGGCCATTTTTTGCAAGAGGCACTCGAGACCGGTCGACGAGAACGCAGTCACAGCACAGCCTTTGACCGACCGACTCCCGAAAGTGAGGACAATGCGCCGTGGCTCTAATTCGACGACGCGAGCATCCGCCCGTGGTTTCTCAGATGCGAACGTACAGCTGCGATTGCGTGCGCCGGCCGGGGCTTTTTCAGGCACAACCACGAGCGGCAATCAAAATGTCCGGTGCAGGGCGGCACCACCGAGCGTCCATTACCCGAGATGGGCGGCGCGCGGAGGCCAGGAACTCTGGACATCCGGCCTCCTAGGACATTAAGCACGCACATGGGGTGGTTCAAGCGAGAAAGGGCCGTTCAGGTAGCATGCGAGTATTGCGGAGACTCAGAGCTGATATGGTATTATCAGAAGAAAGTTACGGGAGAGCCGTATTGGCACATTAGTAGGGAACCTCACAAGTTGCGGGCCGATCACGCCTCTCGTGGCGGGGCTGACATACATTGTCGGTGCGGGATCGGCATCGTCTACAGTCCGAACTCAGTGCCTGAACCGCCCCATCCCGGCATTAGTTTTTCCGCGAGACATCGCAGCCGGTCGTTGAGACTTGAGGCGCTCTGGGAGCATCGAGTATACGAAGCTCTAACCGCGAATGGCCTTACGCCAAGCTCCGTATGTACGTGCTTTTTCCAGCAATTTGCCGATCGAGCCAACTCGACCGCGGATTACGGAGATGGAGGTATTGGCGTATACTCCGACAGTCGCCTGCTGCAATTTGCAAGCGGACGAGATAATAAACCCGATGAGCCATTGTCCATTGAAAAGTTGGAATTCTCCGAGATAGACAAAATCATCTTGCGAGAACGCAGTACGCCCGCTCTGGACCGTATACCGCCGGTTCGCGGTCCCGATGGCCGCTACCTCATGTACGATTCCTGGTTTCAAACTCGGATTTACCGTTTAGGGAACGCGCAGGGGCACATCGATCAACACGACCGTGCCCGGCCACAATCTGTGAAGAGAATCATGGATGACAGCGACGAGGTCTTTCGGTGGTTGTGCTATTACACGGGCGCCGATTGCGCTACGGATACGCAAGCGCAGCCACTTGAAGGGTACGCTGAAGGAACGTGATCGTCGGCCGAACTTCACGTGAGCCAAAAATCTCACGATGCAACTGCGTAAACATGCGACGACGTAATCCTCGCAGCGCAGGCGTTTCTCGACCGTGATGGCACGATATGGTCGTAACCGAACGCGTGGCGGGCTATGCTTTCGTCTGGATGGACTCGGCTAGGGTGGGCCGGAGGACATACCAAGCGTCTGGTCCAAGGGGGCAGTGTCGACGCGCTCGCTTGAGTGCAGCCGACGACTGATGTCTTCGGGGGTGTCATGCCGAACGAAAACGCCGCGGCCGCGCCGGCGCCGCGGCCGTCCCGCTATCGCCGCTTCCAGGAGATCATGACGGCAGCGTCCGCCGGGTCGTCCGCGACGTACGAAGGCTACGGAACGTTCTGGAACCTGCCGCTCGAGGAGCTGAAGCGGCTGCGGCTCTACGGCGTTCCGATGTTCCTCGGCGACGATCCGCAGCGCCCGCTCACCGGTGCGCAGTCGGGGATCGTGCGCGGGTTGCGCGGCGAGTACCCGTTCGACGAGACGCTCTTCCCGCCGCTGCCGTGGGGCGGCAAGCGTGTCGCCGACGTCGACGTCGCGCTGATCGAGCAGTGGATCGACGCCGGTTGCCCCGAGCCCGACGCCGATCCCGCCGAGGTGCAGGACGACGCGCGGCGCCGCGCGCTGGCGAACGGCGACGCCGCGCATCCGGAGCACGACGGGAACGTCAACCAGTTCTTCGCCGAGAAAGGCTCGATCAAACAGCGCAAGAACGTCAACGCGCTCAGCGATGACGAGCTGACCCGGCTGCGCAACGCCTTCGCGTGGATGAAGAAGTACGACGCGTGGTACCTCGACGAGCGCAGCTTTCAGTACTGGGCGCGCATCCACGCCAGCCAGTGCCAGCACGGCTGGGAGCAGTTCCTCACCTGGCACCGTGCGTATCTCTACGGCTTCGAGCTCAAGCTGCAGGACTACGACCCGTCGGTCACGCTGCCGTACTGGGACTGGACCGACGACTCGGCCAAGGACGTGATCGTCTCGGTGCAAGACATGGGGCCGAAGGTCGACAACCGCGACAACGGGATCATCCCCGCGGCATTCCAGTGCTGGATCGACGCCGAGGGCCTGAAGAACCTCGCAGGCAAAATTCCTTCGGACGTGCTGGCCGCGCTGAAGACCGTGCAGGACAAGCCGTTCAACTCCGGCTCCCGGCTGTTCGCAACAGCCGGAATCGACTACGGCAAGGATCGCGCGAGCGACAAAGCGATCATCGCCGAGCTCGAGCGGATCAACCCGCTCTTCCACTGGAAGCGCTGGCCGGGCGGCAACGCCTCGCTGATTTTCCAGGCGTATCCGCAGCAAGACGACGTCGACCAGATCATGAAGATCGAGAACTTCTTCGACTTCGGCAGCGGCTCGACCGACGACCAGTTCTTCGGCGCGCTCGAGAACATCCACAACCTGATCCACAACTTCACCGGCGGCCTCAACCCGAACTACAAGTACAACCCCGCGACGGACGAGGCGCAGGACGACCCGGCGAACCCGGACGACGGCGAAGTCGCCTTCGGCGACATGCAGAACGGCGCGTTCACGGCGTTTGACCCGATCTTCTGGTTCCACCACAGCAACGTCGACCGGCTGTGGGCGCAGTGGCAGGCACTTCACCCGAGCGCGCACCCCGACGATCCGACCGCGGTGCTGCCGCCCTGGAACTTCACCGTGCAGGACACGTACAGCACGCGCAAGCTGGGCTACGAGTACGTCGCGAAGACGCACCTGTTCCTCACCGACAGCGACACGGGGATCCAGCGCTTCCGCTCCGAGGCGGTCAGCGTCCCGCCGCAGGTGATCGACAAGCGGCGGCGCGCCGAGATCCGCGTGCACACCGTGCAGTACGTCACCCGCGCCGGCTACCACGTGCGCGCGTTCCTCAACTCGCCCGACGCGAACGCGAGCACCGACGTGCGCAACAACGAGCGGTACGTCGGCCAAGTGAACGTGCTGACGGGGCTGTGCATCGGCGGACCCGGGCACTGCGCGGTCCCGCAGCGGCCGACGAACCGGTTCGACCGCCGCCCGCGCCACCACAAGACGCCTTCGAACCTGCGCTTCGACGCCACCGGCGTCGTGCGCGCGCTCTCCGCCAAAGGCGAGACCGACTTCCACGTCAACCTGGTCGTGCTGAACACCGACGGAACGCCGGCCGACGACGCGCTGTTCATCGACGGCGTCTCCCTGAACTTCCTGGACTAGCTCGGCGCAAGAGGAACGCATGCCAGCAACGTTTCGCATCCATCCGGGAATCGGGATCGCCCGGCTCGGCAACAGCAAGACCTCGTTCTACATCGCACCGGAGGCGACGGGCGCCGTACCGATCGACTGCGACGCCAACGGCGATCCGATCGTCGTGAACGGCGTCGAGCAGCGCGTCACACAGTACAAGGACGGCAACGGCGCGATCCGCCGCCAAGCCGCGCGTTTCCGCGTCTTCGTCTACGACGGCACGGCGGAGGGCCGCGAGCTGCGCGTCGGCGAGATTCTCGAAGTGCGCAAACAGGGCGGCGGCCGCGAGCAGGACCAGACGCTGAAGGTGCAGGTCGACGGGATCGCGTGGACCGTCTATCTCGCCAACAAGAAGGCGAGCTGGTACGAGTTTCTGACGCTCTCCGGCGAGCACGGCTACACACCGACCCATCCGCTGCGCAACGCGAACTACACGAGCGCGCTCGACCGGCAGCAGCTCATCATCGACCCCGGCCCGCGTACCGTGCGGTTCTACGACAAATACCAAGGCGCTTCGCAGCGCCGCGCGAGCTTCGACGCGGCGAGCAGCCCCGGGCCGGCGTCGTTCCCCCCGCCGCTGCAGCCGCACTCGATCTCCACGCTGGGCGAGCTGATCGCGACGCAGCAGGGTGACGTGAACCGGCTGCTGGTGCTCGGCGGGTTCGGCAACTCCGGTTCGATGAAGAGCGGCTTCGGGCAGCCGCAGATTCAGACGTTCGCCAACAACGACGGCTGGTTCGACGACGTCTCCGACGGCCCGGTCGGCGCGCAGCTGCTCTGCACCGTACTGCAGATCAGCGGCGTCGACGCGCCGCGTAACAAGAACGGCGATCTGCCGACCACCAGCGTCGCCGTCGACGATCCGGCTTGGGTGATCGTCGGCTACCCGCGCTACGCGCCGGAGATCGTCGACATCGTCACCGGCGACGACGTGGCGTACGATCTTGCGGTGCGCCACTTCGCGTACGAGCCCTATCTGTACGGCGATCCGCCGTTCGACGGCACGGTCGCGGCGCCCACGCCGGACGAGCTTCCCGACTGGCGCAGCCGCGCGCGCTGGAACCCGGAGTACCGGCCGTACTGGAAGCGCGACATCCGCCCCATCTTGATGCGGCCGTACTTCTACCAGTACGTGATGGACTTCGATCCGACCGTCGGCGGCTATCCGCACGAGATCGGCCCCGGCGGCAACTTCGATCTGCAGCTGCTCTCGATCCCGCCGTTCGAAGGCGAAGACCCGGTCGAGCGCGAGCGGCGGCGCGACGCGCGGATGTTCTTGTACTGGGTGCTGCGCAAAGACGGTCAGGAGAACGTCGCGCAAGCTCCGCCGTATCCCGGTAAAGAGAACATGCTGCTCTACCTGATGCCGCGGCTGTGCGGCGACAACCCGCTGCAGGACCCCGACGACGTCGCGCCGCCCTCGAAGTTCTTGCGCCTCACCGACACGATGCTCTTCATTCTGAAGCAGTGGGCCGAAGGCAAGTTCGTCAACGAGGAGCGCGAACACATCGAAGCGCCGCCGCTGCCCGGTGGTGAGGCCGGCGCGCTCGACCGCGGCGTGCTGGGCGCCGTTCTCGGCGGTTCGTTCTGTCCCGGCGGCGAGGTGTCGTGGATCTTTCGCAATCCGGCGATCTACGCCGGGCCGTATCGGATTCAGCAGGCCGCCTCGTACCAGCAAGGGATGCTGAGCCAGCCCGCCGTCGTCTCCGGCGCGACGCCGGCGCTGCTTTCGAACGGCTTGGAGCCGGGCGACATCTCGAAGTACGACGCGGTGCCGTGGCAAGCCGACTTCAACGAGTGCGCCACGCAGGACATCGACGTGACGTATCGCGACTGGAACGTGTTCTATCCGAACAGTACCGGCGATCCGGTGACTCCGGTCGTGCAATTGATCTACTGGTGGCCGGCGCACCGCCCGATGAATGTCAGCACCGGACCGTGGTCGCCGACCGCGCAGACGCCGGCGGGCGATCTGCAGATGGTCACCGCGTGGTCTTCGCTCGGGTTCATCACGCGCAACCCGATGTTCGAGCCCGGCTTCAAAGGAACGGTCGATGCGACCCAGCCCGTTTTCATCAACACCGAGAACTAAACTAAAGGAGGTGTCGTCATGGCGCTCAACCCGGACACCGGCGGCCTCGCCGGCACCTGGACGTACCGCAGCTTTCTCGCCGACCCGAACCTCGCGACGGCGTTCAACGACTTGGAGTTCGGCCGCGGCAACATCACCGTCATCGACGCACCGGTGGGGACGTTCAAAGGCCGCATCTTCGGGCCGGGCTGGGCGCTCGAGCTGAGCGGCTCGATCGGGTACGGGACGCCGTGGTCGGTGCGCTTTCAAGGCAAAGGCAAAGTCGGCGGGTCGGAGTGGATCTACGACTACATCGGCTGGGTCGTGCCGGCGTGGCCGAACGGCGTCGATCAGCGGCCGGCCATGGTCGGCTCGATCGTGCGCACGATTCCGCATCCCGACGGCAGCGGCGGAACGGCGCCGGCCGGCGTCGTCGCGCAGTGGATCGCGGTGTGGCAGAGTGACGTCAAGACGTTGAGCTGAAACGCGCGATGGCTTCGTACGACGTCGTCGTGCTCGGCGGCGGGCCGGCCGGGAGCGCCGCGGCGCTCGCGCTGATGCAGGTGCGCCCCGAGCTGCGCGTCGCGCTGGTCGAAGCCTCGTCGTTCGAGCGGCCGCGCATCGGCGAGACGCTCGCCCCCGGCGGACGCCAGCTGCTCGAAGGACTCGGCGTGTGGCAGCGCGTGCGCGGCTGCGCGCTCGAGAGCTTCGCGACCAGCGCGGTGTGGGGCAGCGACGAGCGGCACGACAACGAGTTTCTCTTCTCGGCGCGCGGCAACGCGTGGCACGTCGAGCGCAGCGCGTTCGACGCGGCGCTCGCGGATTGTGCCGCAGCGAGCGGCGTCGCGGTACATCTGCGCACGCGTTTTGTCGCATCGTTGCGGCGCGCCGGCGGGCGCTGGGAGCTCGTGCTCGCACGCAGCGGTGGAGGGACGCCGGCGAACGCCGGTGAGCCGTTTGCGTGCGATGCGTCCGTGGTGATCGACGCGACCGGACGCAACGCGTGCTTCGCTTCGCGGCAAGGGGCGGGCCGCATCGTCGACGATCGCCTGTGCGGGCTCGTGATGACGTTTCGCGCGCCGCGCGCGGCCGATCCGGCGACGCTGGTCGAAGCGGCGGAAGACGGCTGGTGGTACTCGGCCGCGATCCCGAGCGAGCGCATCGTCGCGGCGTGGATGAGCGACGCCGATCTGATTCGCCGCGCCGGTTTGAAAGAAGCGACGCGCTGGATCGCGCGCCTTGAAACCTCGCGCGAGACGTCGGCACGGCTGGCCGGCTGCACGCCCGAGACGAGCGTCTCGGTGTGGTCGGCACGCTCGCAGCGGCTCGCCCGCATCGCGGGCGATCGCTGGCTCGCGGTCGGCGACGCGGCCTCGGCGTTCGACCCGCTCTCCTCGGCGGGGATCCTCAAAGCGCTCTACACCGGCAAGGTCGGCGCGTTCGCGGTGCTCGATCTGCTCGGCGGAAACCCGCGCGGCTTCGAGCGCTACCGCACGCACGTCGCCGCCGAGTACGCCGCGTACCTCACGACGCGCACCTGGTTCTACGATCAAGAACGCCGTTGGCCGCACGCGCCGTTCTGGTCGCGCCGCCAGGTGCCCGCGCCCGCTGCGGCCGCGCGCGGCTGAACGGGCGTCCTCGCGCGAGGGGTCGAGCCAGCGCGTCCCAAAGTCGCCCTCGTGAACCCCGTGGAAGAGCTGCTGCGCCTGCCTTCGCCGGCGCCCAAGCCGCAGTCGATCGCGTTCGACGGCGAGACGCTGTGGATGGGCTCGAGGGAGACGCGGCGGATCTACGCGATCAACCGCACGACGTGGGCGGCGCACGACGAGGCGCAGTGCAGCGGCGTGCCGTGGGGGATGACGGTGCTCGGCGACGAGCTGCGCGTGATCTACGGCGAAGGCGCCGACGACGACCGCGTCATCGCGCGCCTCGTTCCTGGCCGCGGCTTTCAGAAGCACGGGAGCTTCCGCGCGCCCGACGGAACCGGTTCGCAGCTCGGCTGGGACGGCGACGTGCTCTACGTGAGCCAGTGGTACAACAAGCGCATCCTCGGCGTCGACGCGCAGGGTGAAGTGCTCAGCAGCATCGCGGTGCCGCACGGCATCTGCGGTCAGGTCGTCGTCGACGGGCGGTTCTATCTCGTCACCACCGACGACGAAGAGCACGGGCCGTACTGGCTCACGCGGGTCGACGCGCGCGGCGACTTCGGCGTGGTCGAGGTCGTTTGCGAGGATCTGGCGCTGATCCCGTTTCCGGCGCGCGCGCTCGCGTGGGACGGCACGCACTTCTGGACGAACCACCGCGAAGCCGACCAGATCGTCGCCTTCACCCGGCCCGCCGCCTAAAAATTACGCCCACTCCGGCGGGTCGGCTCCAGCAGCCATCCCAGCCGAACAGTACACTACGCCGTTTTTGGGGCCGTTGGGAGCGCGTCGTGCTCCCACTCCATCCAGGAGCCGTCGTAGACCGCGACGTCGGCGAAGCCGGCTTCGCGCAGCGCAAGCCACGCGCCGGAGGCCGAGACGCCGCTGCCGCACGAGACTACCGTTCGGGTGCGTTTGTCCAAGCCGGCGTCGGCGATGAGGCGCTCGAGCATCGCGGGATCGGCGATGCGGCCGCCGCGCGCGTCTTCGAGCAAGTCATTGCCGCTGATGCGGACCGCGCCTTTGATGTCTTTGTCGCGCTGCGCGTAGGTTTGGTCGCGCTGTGTCTCGACGAGCTGCGATTCGCTGCGGCCTTCCGCGATCGCGAGCACTTCGTCGCGCGTCGCGCGAAATGCCGGCTGCGCGTGCGGCGTGAACGTCGCCGCAGCGATCGCAGGCGCGTCGGTCGTGGTCGCGTGCTGCGCCGCTGTCCACGCCGGAAGCCCGCCGGCGAGGACGTACGCCTCGTCGTGGCCGTAGTAGCGCAGCATCCAGACCGTGCGCGCGGCGAACGGGATCGTTCCGGCGTCGTACGCGATTACGATGCTGTCGTCGCCGATGCCGTGGTCGCCCATGACGCGCGCGAACAGCTCGGGCGGTGCGACGCGCGCGGCGTACGGTGTCGCCGGATCGCTCAGATCGTCCGCGTAGTCGAGGTGAACCGCACCCGGGACATGCCCCGCGGCGTACTGCTCTTTCCCGGACGGCATCTGCACAGCGCCGCCGTGCGGAACGCTGCGCGCGTCGATGACGCGCACGCGCGGATCGCCGAGGTGCGCGGCGAGCCAGGCGACGTCGCGGAAGTCAGGGTTGTTCCTCATCCTTCGACGAGCTCAGGATGACCGGGGGTGATCGAGCAGCTCAGGTGGTGGCATTGCCCTAGACGGCGATCGAGGGTTTGCTCAAATCGAAGCGCTGCTCGGCGTCGTCGGCGATGTACTTGCCGATCGCGAGCGACGACGTCGCGGCGGGTGAGGGCGCGTTGCGTACGTGCACCACGCCTTCGGCGCCTTCGAAGACGAAATCGTCGACCAGCGAGCCGTCGGCGGCCATCGCCTGTGCGCGCACGCCGGACGGTCCGGGCAGACAGTCCTCGGGCTGCAGCTCGGGAATGTAGCGCTGCAGCGCCTGGACGTACGCCTTGCGCACCAGGTCGCGGTACATCTCGCCGGCGCCCATCTTCCAATACTTCGTCGCCAGCTTGAAGAAGCCCGGATACGTCAGCGCGTCCCACAGCTCGGGCGGGTTGATGGTGAAGAACGAGTAGCCTTCGCGCGCGAACGCGAGCACCGCGTTCGGACCGAGCCAGATCGAGCCGTCCATCCGCGGCGTGAAGTGCACGCCGAGGAACGGGAACTCGGGATCCGGGACCGGATAGATGTTGCCCTTGACGAGATACGACTTCTCGGGCTTGAGGATCAGGTAGTCTCCGCGGAACGGCACGATCTTCGGATCGCGCTTTCCGTCGGTCATCTTCGCGAGCTTGTCGCTGTACAAGCCGCCGCAGGTGACGACGGCTTTGGCGTGGATCTCGCCTTTCGGCGTCTTGAGCACGGTGATGCCGCCGCGCCGCTCGATCGAGGTCACCTCGTGGCCGAGGTACATGTCGGCGCCCAGCTCTTTGGCGTCCTCGCCGTAGCTGCGCGAGACGAGCCCCCAGTCGACGATGCCGGTCACCGGCGAGAAGATCGCTTTGATCCCGCGGCAGTGCGGCTCGCGCTCGGCGATCTGCGCGGCGTCGAGCATCTCGAGCCCTTCGATCCCGTTCTGTTGCCCACGCACCCACAAGTCGTCGAGCCGGCCGAGCTCGGACTCGTCGGTCGCGACGATCAGCTTGCCGACGTCCTTGAACTCGATCCCCTTCGCGTGGCAGTACTCCCACGCGAGCTTGCGGCCTTCGACGCACAGCTTCGCCTTGAGGGAGCCGGGCTTGTAGTAGATCCCCGAGTGGATCACGCCGCTGTTGTGGCCGGTCTGGTGCTTGCTCCAGACGTCTTCTTTCTCGACGTTCGCGACGCGCAGGTTCGGGTGGCGCAGGAGCAGCTCGCGCGTGGTGGCGAGCCCGACGATTCCTCCGCCGACGACGGCGATGTCGTAAACCATGTCACCGACAATTCTCGCAGACGAGCGAACCGCCCGCTAGGAGTTTTGACGGGGCCGTGGCCGAGCCGGAAGCCGCGCCGGTCCGCAGAAGGTTGTAGGCGTTATGACGACGACCGCGCCGCGCACCATCACGCCGTTCCGCAACGAACCGATCCGCGACTTCTCGGATCCCGCCGACCGCCGCTCGCTCGAGGAAGCGCTCGACCGCGCGCGCGCGCGCCTGGGCCAACGCTATCCACTCGTGATCGGCGGCGAGAAAATCCAAGGCGGTGCCGGGACGATCCCTTCGATCAATCCGGCCCGGCCGAGCGAGGTCGTCGGACAAGTCGACGAGGCGAGCGCGGCGCAGGTCTCGCAAGCGCTCGACGCGGCGACCGCGGCGTTCGAGCGCTGGAAGCGGACGAGCGCGGAGGAGCGGGCGGAGTTCCTGTTCCGCGCGGCCGAGCGCATCCGGCAGACGAAGGACGACTGGAACGCGACCCTGATCCTGGAGGTCGGAAAACCGTGGATCGAGGCCGACGCCGACACCGCCGAGGCGATCGACTTCCTGGAGTTCTACGCCCGTGAGGCGCTCCGCTACGCGAACCCGCCGCCGCTCACCCCGATCAAGGGCGAGAAGAACTGGCTGACCTACCTGCCGCTCGGGGTCGGGGTGGTGATCCCGCCCTGGAACTTCGCCTTCGCGATCATGGCCGGGATGTCGTCGGCCGCGGTCGTCAGCGGGAACACCGCGATTCTGAAGCCTTCCTCCGACGCGGCGGTGATCGCGGCCCGGTTCGTCGACCTGATGCACGAGCTCGGGCTGCCGCCGGGGGTGCTCAACCTGGTTCCGGGCGACGGGCCGACCGTCGGCGAGGCGCTGGTGACCGACCCGCGGACGCGCTTCGTCTCGTTCACCGGCTCGAAGGGCGTCGGGCTGCGGATCAACGAGCTCGCCGCCAAGACGCCGCCCGGCCAGAAGTGGGTCAAGCGCGTCGTCGCCGAGATGGGCGGGAAGGATGCGATCGTCGTCGCGGACGACGCCGACCTCGACGCCGCGGTCGCCGGCGTCGTCGCCTCGGCCTACGGCTTTGCGGGGCAGAAATGCTCGGCGTGCTCGCGGGCGATCGTCGACGCGAAGCTCTACGACGCGTTCCTCGAGAAGCTGGTCCCGGCGGTGCAGGCGCTCAGAGTCGGCGACCCGAGCGGCCCGGTCGACGTCGGGCCGGTCGTGAACGCGAAGGCGGCCGAGAAGATCCTCGGCTACGTGGAGGTCGGGAAGGCCGAAGGCCGGCTGCTGACCGGGGGGCGCCGGCTCCTTGGCGAGGGGTACTTCATCGAGCCGACCGTCGTCGCGGACGTCGACCCGGAGGCGCGGATCGCCCAGGAAGAGATCTTCGGGCCGTACCTGGCGGTCATCAAGGCCCGCGACTACGACCACGCGCTGGAGATCGCCAACGGGACCGAGTTCGGGCTGACCGGAGCGGTCTACTCGAAGAGCGAGGAGCGGCTGGCGCGGGCGGCCGACGAGTTCTTCGTCGGCAACCTGTACCTGAACCGCAAGTGCACCGGGGCGCTGGTCGGCGGGCAGCCCTTCGGCGGCTTCAACATGAGCGGGACGGACTCGAAGGCCGGCGGCTACGACTATTTGCTGCTTTTCTTGCAAGCCAAGTCGATCTCGCGAAAGATCGCCGCTCAGGCGGCCGACGACCTGGCCGCGGGGATGGGCTAGCAGGGCGCGCGGTTTTCGCTCTATTAGACGAAGGGGCCGCGCCGGGTACGGCGCGGTCGCCTGCCTGTGGGCTGTGGAAAGTCCCGTGGAGAGACCCGTGGACAGGGTCCCGCCGAAGCCATTGACATCCTAGACGGCCGGTGATATTGTATCCGACGTTGACTCTCACGCCTCGCCCCTTTGGTGCGGTCAGTGATCCGGTCCGAAACGGGCCTGGCGGAAGCGTCCGTACCTTGAAAACTGAACAGTGCAGTAGCGCATAAGTCTGTGGGTCTCCGGCCCAAGGCAGGCAGTGCGCGGTCCGAAAGGCCCGCGTTTTTGTTTGCCCGGGTTGTGAGATGAGTAGGATTCGTGCTGCGGCTCTCCCGGCTCCACCGGAAGGTCCGCACCAGGCACGGATCCCGTACAAATTTATGACGACGCCGGCGCCGCGAGGCGCACGGCGAGGTTCGGATTCGCAGTCCGGACCGATCGGCGGGCTCGAGCGATCGAGCGTGCCGACCAGTCAGCGAAGATAGAGCTTGTCAAAAGCTCCATGAATTTTTATGGAGAGTTTGATCCTGGCTCAGGATTAACGCTGGCGGCGTGCCTAACACATGCAAGTCGAACGAGGTAGCAATACCTAGTGGCAGACGGGTGAGTAACGCGTGGTCAACCTACCGTTGAGTGGGGGATAACTAGCCGAAAGGTTAGCTAATACCGCATACGTCTCCGAGAGGCATCTCTTGGCGATAAAAGGAGCAATCCGCTCGATGACGGGACCGCGTCCCATTAGCTAGATGGTGGGGTAACGGCCTACCATGGCTCCGATGGGTAGCTGGTTTGAGAGAGCGACCAGCCACACTGGGACTGAGAAACGGCCCAGACTCCTACGGGAGGCAGCAGTGAGGAATTTTCCGCAATGGGCGAAAGCCTGACGGAGCGACGCCGCGTGTGGGAAGAAGGCCTTCGGG